>MNZA01000162.1:0-5810 GCA_001873375.1 Oscillatoriales cyanobacterium CG2_30_44_21 | reverse complement strand
GCCGAGAAGAGAATATCTCTAGTGAATTTTAAAAAAGTAGTAATAGCTAATAAAGAAATGGCGAAGTGATTTCTTTACTAAGTAACCTAAATACCCAGAATGTGGTTCCGCCCGCGTAGCGGGCGGAACTACATTCTGGGTTCGGGTTTTAATTATGTTGAGCTACTTAGCTATTACTAGGTCAAGTTATTCGTGAATTGGTATTAAAAATTCGCAATTTATAAAATGACATTGCATAGAGTGAACAGGAGGGTTATCAACAAATCATGCAAAACACAGATAGGACAAAACAAATTTATATGACTCAAGACGTTGAAGCCTATGCCGATAACGTTGATAACTTAATGGATGATTTATTTGGGGAAGTTGAGCATACCCTCCATGTTGACCATGCTAAACAGCGATCGCTAAAGTCCCAAAATAGCCAACCTCGTTCCATCAAAAAATCTGCTCCCTATGCCACGGCAACCGCCAATGATGTAGTTGCCCTCGCCAAATTAGATAGCTCTAGCCCAGAATCTTTTTTATCCAAGGATTCTGTCAGCATTACCAAGCTAAATATGGCAGATATTTCCCTGCCGCCCATATCTAAGCAAGATGTACTTTGGATTCAGCCTTACATCATGCGTAACCCTGAGCCACCCAGCGATATACCGCCTGTAGCTCCAGATAGTGAACCCAAACATAGTCTGCTAGATCGTCTATTGATCGTTGCTGCCTGTAGCTCCGCTCTAATTGCGGCGGTGATGTGGACAATCAATCACGGCATTTGGATTGGCAAACAGTCAGTGATAGTCCCTCAGGTCGCCCAAAGTACCACCAACGATCGCTACAACGAAGAGGTAAAAAAAATGTTAGCGAGTGCAGTTAATAAAAATCGCAATATTGCCACTAACGGCAATAACTCGCTGGGTAGTAATTTGCCTCTGTTAGCCACACCCCTCGCAGGCAACTTACCCTTGGGCGCAAATCCCCTCATGGGAATGCAGCAGCCGATGTATGTGCCTGTCTATCAGCCTCCTGCCCTAAGCAATAATTCCCCATCTCCCCTTGCCCTGCCGCCAGCGACTTCCAGTAATGTGGTCGAGTTAAACGGTTCCCCCACTTCTGCCAACAGTCCATCGGCGATCGCGCCTCCCGTAACTGTCCAGCCCACCGACTCTTATACATTGGTTGGTATTTTAGATTTGGGCGATCGCTCGATGGCGATGCTAGACATCAATGGCTCGGTTCAATCAATTGGACTAGGTAAACCTGTCACTGGCACAAGTTGGACGCTATCGCGAGTCAGTCAGCAAGAGATTACGCTCAGGCGCGGTAAGGAAACGAAAAATGTATTTGTCGGTCAAAAGTTCTAATTCCAAATAAAGAAATGGCATAGCCATTTCTTTATTTGGAAACCCCTACTGGGTTTGGTTTTCCAGTCTATCGAGGCTTTATGTAAGAATTGTTTAAAAGGAGCGCGAAGCGCTCCTTTTAAATAATTCTCTGGGTTTTGAGTAAACAATATTACTAAATCACCGAAGGAATTTATATGGGCTTATTAGAAGATATTTCTAGGTTTTTAGACACTCGCTTAGAAGAGTTTATTCGTAATAACCCTCAGATCGAATTACAAATTCTCGAAGATAAGCTGCGTCAGCAAGAAGAAGAAATTTCTAAGCTAATCGTCACTTCTAAACAAGAAGAAAAAAAATTCCAAGATCGTATTTTGGAAGTTGCTGAAGAAATTAAAATCTGGCATGAGCGCGTAGTTAAAGCGAAGTCCTTCGATCGCAAAGATCTGACTGATGCGGCTAGCGAAAGGGAGGCGGCTCTGTTGCGTCAAGGCAATCAAATTTGGGCGCAAATGGAATTAGTTAAGAAACGGGCGATCGATAGTCAAGAACTACAGGCTCAGATCAAGGAGCGCCGCCAAGAAGTTCAAGCCAAAATCGCCGAGGCTGCCAAAACTGCTAAGGCAAAAGCCCCCTTTGCCACCCCTCTCAATTGGGATAATCTCTACACCCCACCTTCACGGGATAGCAGTGACGAGCTAGAAGAAACTTTTCGCCGATGGGAAATGGATGAGGAACTAGAACGCCTCAAACAAAATATGCGTAAGTAAACTAAGTTGGTTCCGCCCGCTACACGGGCGGAACCAACTTAAACCGACAAGGCTGATTCGCCCGCAAAGCGGGCGAATCAGCCTTGTCGGTTTCTAGCTATGGATGGACTTTGCCATCGGGAAGCGTTGCTCCCGTCAAGACTGCGCCAACAAGATTAGCGCTGCTTAATTCGGCACGATTGAGAATGGCATCAGTCAAGTCCACATTAACCAAAATCGTTCGCGCTAGATAAGCCTCAATCAAATTTGCCCGTACCATAATCGCCCCCTTCAGATCAGCACGACTGAGATCGGCTCGCGAAAACTTAGCATCAGTAAGATTGGCTTCCTGCATTTTGACGCGACTTGCCTTCACATCTGGCATCACCGCCCCACGCATTGAGACACCACGAAAGTCCGCATCAATTAAAATAGAACGCTCTAACTTCGCCCCATCCAAAACTGCTCCCTGAAAGCTTGCACAACTAAGATTAGCCTCCGTCAAAAAGATGCCGCACATATTTGCTTTATTCAGCTTGGCTTCACTAAGGTTTGCACCACTCAAAGTCGCTTCTTGCAGATTTGCCCCCCGCAAGTCGGCTTTGTGCAGATCAGCGCCCGATAGATTTGCGCCCCGCAGGTCGGCTCCCGCCAAATTTGCACCAACGAGACTGGCCACACTGCGCTTCTTTTTGCCAGCATCCACTTCATGTTGATCGCCTATGGCTCTTTCTTGCCGCATATTTACGCCGCGCATACAGGCTCCGACCAGATTTGCGCCACTGAGGTTGATCATCCGCATATCAGCATCAATCAAGTTGGCATCCATCAAATTAGCAAGGCTAAGGTTTGCCCCAAACAGGGTTGCGCCTTGGAGGCTGGCTCCATGCAGGTCAGCATTGGACAGATTGACATTGCTCATACTGGCTTGATTGAGATTTGCGCCACAGAGTTTCGCTCCGATCATTAGAGCCGATCGCATATTCGCGCGGGTTAAGCAGGCAAAAATTAAAACAGTACTGTTGAGGTAGGCTCTAGAGAAGTTAACATCTAGCCAATCGGTACGATTGAGATTTGCGCCACTGAGTTTAATGCCTGTCAAATTAGCTCCGCTAAAGTCGCGATCGCCTTGAGCATAGCGGCGCAAAATTTCCTGAGAAGTTAACACTGCGTTCATAATTTGGTATTACCAAAAAGGCGGCGCAATGCGCCGCCTTTTTGGTTTAGATAATTGTATTGTCAGGTATCACCGCATTCTTGACCACAACGACAATGCCGTTGCAAATGCAATAGCCGATGTCCTCACGATTTACATCTTGGACGCGATCTTTATTGATAATTTGCACATTTTTACCAATGCGAGCATTTTTATCGATGATCGCATGGCGAATAATTGTGTTTTCACCAATTCCCATGGGGACTTGGTCTGAGGCAAGCGCCGCCACCCGATCTTCTTGGGGTTGATAAAAGTCGCAACCCATGAGTAAGGTGTCTTCAATCGTGCAGTTAGAATCAATATGCATCCGAATACCCACCACAGAATTGGTGATGGTCGCTTGATTGAGCAGACAGCCTTCACCAATGATCGAATCTTTAACTTTGCAATCGTGAACTTTGCTAGGTGGCAAATAACGAGCGCGGGTATAAATCGGCTTTTTGGTTTCGTAGAAATTAAAAGCAGTGTCAGGGTGACGGGTCAAATCCAGATTGGCTTGATAGAAGGATTCAATAGTTCCAATATCTTCCCAATAGTCGGAGAAGAGATAGGCTTGCACATTAGCGGTATTAATCGCGTTGGGGATGATCTCTTTGCCAAAATCCGTAAAGTCAGGGTTATCACTCAACATCTTCATCATGGCATTTTTGTTAAAAACATAAATGCCCATCGATGCAATAAATGGAGTGTACTTCGCATCTTCTGCACTCAAGCCAAGGCTGGTAGTATCGACACGCATTGATTCGAGTGCTTCGCCCTTGGGCTTTTCTAAAAAATTGATTACCCGACCATGATCATCAGTTTTAAGTAAACCAAAAGCTGTGGCTTTCTTTTGATCGACAGGTAAGACTGACAGGGTAATATCTGCGCCTGTATTACGGTGATGCTGAACAAACTTTTCGTAGTCCATGTTGTAGAGTTGATCGCCTGAAAGGATCAAGTACTCGGTAACATTCCAAGATTCTAAAAGCCATGCGTAGCGGCGCACTGCATCAGCAGTACCTTGAAACCATTCGGGACTGTCAGGTGTTTGCTGAGCCGCTAAAATTTCGACAAAGCCATCGGAGTAAGAGGCGGGACGATAGGCTTGGTTGACGTGACGATTTAACGATGCGGAGTTAAATTGCGTCAAAATATAAATCTTTTCAATGCCCGAATTAATGCAGTTACTTACAGGGATGTCGATGAGGCGATATTTGCCTGCAACGGGGACTGCGGGTTTAGCGCGTGTTTTGGTGAGGGGGTAAAGTCGGCTTCCCTGTCCGCCGCCCAGAATGATAGCCAGTACATTTTTCATAAATTATTTGGATTATCTTGGCTTATTTATGTGCATATTTTTTCTGAATGCAAACATTGTCTATCCTTGCGGGGATCGTTGCAAGTAATGAAGGAACACAAAAATATTAATTGGCTAGGACTGGTTAGGGACTTGCGATTTAATAAAGTACCAAATATAAATCCCAAATCAGTGGGGCGGCTTTGCCGCCCCACTGATTCGGGAAAATCTGGATTAGTATTTTATTTTCCCGCAAGTCCCTTAGCTATTTCTTGATTGAGGTGTAATAGCTTTTCTAGTAGGTCGTCACTGTCGCTAAAGCCGTAAAGTTGCATTACGAGTTTATCGAGCTTGGCATGGAGTTTATAGAGTTGGCTAGCGGGTTCGTGAAAGTATTCGTTATAAAGTTTGGTAATGCCCCATTGTTTGCTCTCCATTTGCTCAGTGCGATATTGATGTAGCTCTTGCATCGCAGCGCGAATTTTATCGACTAGGAGACTAGTTTTATTTTGTGGAAATGGGAATGTCTCGAAGCAAATTGTATTTGTATAGCGAGTTGTTTCACCTAACGATGAGCTTTGAGCATTTACCCACATTCGGTGTAATTTTGACGTGAGGATACCTAACAGATAAAAGTCGTCAGATGCGATGACTACATTCAAGTCACCTGCGAACCAAGTTTTAGGGCAAGGAATAAAAATTGCCCATTTAGAAACTCTTGGCACTGCAAAAGAAAATTCTAGCGGTGCAAGGGCGATTCGCATTCCTAAACGCTTACCTTCATATTTCTACCAATTGATCTTGAGAGCATTATTACGGTTATTTTTACGCTCTTCTGGAATAGTTGCTTTTAGGTGTTTGAATGGTAATTTATATGTACTTGCAACCTCAATATCCATGTCGTTAAAATCAATGATCCACCTTTCAGGCTTGCCATGAGGATTTGACGCGAGATTATCTCCCATTGAAAAAAGTTTGGCTCAATAGGTGTTTCGGGGAGGTGAGTCAAAAGAAGAAATTGGTAATATTGTATGGAAATCTATAAGCGATGATCGCTATGCTGAGCATAAACTTAACACATTTAATCGATGACGCAAAATGCTACGAAACAGTGCGTCAAATGAGATGGATAACAGGAGTTTGCTGTCCAAAATGTAAAGGCTCAGAGGTAATAAAGCGAGGGAAAGATGAAACACAATCCGCTCGCCAGCGATACCAGTGTAAAACTTGCA
>MNZA01000007.1 GCA_001873375.1 Oscillatoriales cyanobacterium CG2_30_44_21 | reverse complement strand
CCAAAATCTCTCTGGGTTTTAAGGGCTTTTAGAAATGTTGAAAGGTTGAACGCATTTCTAATTTGCTGATGTGATTGTCTGGGGAATTTTGATCGATTACTTCACCAATGATCTGGGAGTTGGGTAACTGCTTTACAAAATTTGTCGCAACTTGCCAAGGCATACACAAAACTAACTCAAAGTCTTCGCCGCCATATAGTAACCAGTCCAGGGCGCGATCGCCTGCTAAAGATTTAATCGCATCAGCGATGGGTAAGGCTGACCAGTCGAGCCTGATGCCGACTTGGCTGGCGCGGCAAATTTGCGTAATCGCATCGGCGAGTCCATCACTGCTATCCATACCCGACACCGCAAATTCTTTTGATGGGTTTTGATTATTTTCCAAGACTTGATCTAAAACGGCGATCGCGTCAAAGCGAGGGATAGGACGTTGATGATGGCGCTGTAATTTATGGCTAACTTCACAATTGGCATATTGCTGAGGATGCAAAAGTATTTCTAAGCCAGCTTTGGACAATCCGTGATCTCCTGTAATTATCAAGGCATCGCCAATTTTGGCGGTGTGCCTTTGGATCAGGCGATTAAGGGGAACCTGTCCAAATGCAGTCACCGCAAGCGTACGGATCGGCGATCGCACTGTGTCACCGCCGACAAGCTCGGTTCCATAAGTATGTAGACATTCAGCAAATCCCCGATATACGCCCTCTATCCAATCAATTTCTGTATTTGCTGGCAAACCGATAGACATTACCAGTCCCCAAGGTTTTGCGCCCATCGCCGCTAAGTCCGATAGATTGACCGCCGCCGCTCGCCATCCTACATCTTCAGGACTGGTGGTGCGATCGCTAAAGTGAACTTCATCCACCAACATATCGGCAGTAACTACCATTTGATGATCGATTGAAGTAGCACCCATGGGGGCGGCATCATCACCCACCACGGGACTGCAATATTTTTGCAATATTTTTAGTAAACCCTGTTCACCCAGTTGGCTAGCTGTTTTTGACATATTGATTTTGATCTCGATTGCTCAAAATAATTAAAAGCGCGGCTTCGCCGCGCTTTTAATTATTCTTCCAATAAACTTCGCAACATCCAAGCTGTCTTTTCATGGACTTGGAGTCGTTGGGTTAGCAAGTCCGCCGTCGGTTCATCACTGGCTTTTTCCGCGATCGGGAAAATAGAACGTGCGGTGCGAGTTACCGCTTCTTGTCCTTGCACCAATAACTGGATCATTTCCTTAGCTTTGGGAATCTCTTCGGTTTCAGGAATAGAAGTTAGTTTGGCGTAAGCCGAATAGGTCGCGGGCGCGTATACACCAAGGGAACGAATCCTTTCAGCAATTAGATCGACTGCCAAAGCTAGCTCCGTATACTGCGCCTCAAACATCAAGTGCAATGTGTTAAACATTGGACCTGTTACATTCCAATGAAAGTTATGAGTCTTGAGGTAAAGGGTGTAAGTATCCGCCAGTAAACGGGACAATCCTTCGGCGATCGCGAGACGGTCTTCTTCAGAAATCCCAATGTTGATCGCTCCGGAGATATCTTTGTCCAGCGACTTGTCTTTATTTTTGCCCATGTTGAGTTATTCCTATGTATTTGGATAATTTTTAAGCAAGTAGCTCAGCATAATTTACACCAAACAGAGAAATGGCGTAGCCATTTCTCTGTTTAAAGACCCAGAGATTATTCCCTTCGCCACGCAGGCGAAGCAAACCAGAGAGAGTTTTGTGCATCGCGGCTCCGCCGCGATGCACAAAACTCTCTCTGGGGTTTAGGTAAGCACTATATCAATTGTGGCTTACTCAAAAATTAATGGTACACCGCGCCACTAATTCACCCCAAAAGGCTGATGCGGGCGCATCAGCCTTTTGGGGTTTTATATTTGATTTTTCAATCCCAGAGAACCTTTTAGGTTTTGAGCGCTTAGTATAGTAAAAGTTAAACTAAAATTACCTATAACTTAATGTTCGGCTTTTTAAAACGCAAATTTCGCAAGAAAATCGCACGCATTGAAATTACTGGCGCGATCGGATCAGGTACTCGGACTCGGGTTCTCGAAGCCCTTGAATTTGTAGAAGAACAAAAATTTCCCGCCCTACTTCTTCGCATCGATAGCCCTGGGGGAACTGTGGGCGACTCTCAAGAAATCTATGCTGCCCTCAAACGACTTCGCGAAAAAGTAAAAGTGGTGGCGAGTTTTGGCAATATTTCAGCTAGCGGCGGCGTGTATATCGGCGTGGGCGCAGACTACATCATCTCTAACCCTGGCACGATCACAGGTAGCATCGGTGTAATTTTGCGCGGTAATAATATTGAGAAATTACTCGACAAAATTGGCGTTTCTTTTAAAGTAGTCAAATCGGGAACTTACAAAGATATCCTCTCCTTTGATCGAGAGATCACCTCTGAAGAAAGAGCGATTTTGCAATCATTGATTGATAGCAGCTATAACCAATTTGTGGAAACCGTTGCCGAAGGTCGGAAGCTTAGCCCTGCCACGGTGCGTTCCTTTGCTGATGGTCGAGTATTTACAGGCGAGCAGGCGGTAAGTTTAGGATTGGTCGATCGCCTTGGTACTGAAGAAGATGCGAGACAATATGCCGCCGAATTGGTGGGACTCGATCCTAAAAGCACTAAAGTATTTACGATTAAACCGCCCAAATCTTTTGCGAGTAAGTTTTTGCCAGGTGGTTCTGACAGCGCGATCGCCAGATTCCAGTTTGAAGCAGAAACCAGTGGAATGCCCCTGTGGATGTGGCAGTAGGAGTGAGGCTTTGCCTCACTCCTACTGCATTTAAGAAGCTGGCTACGCCAGCTTCTTAAATGATTGATTTAGAGCGAAGCGATAAATTTGATGGCTGAATCGCGAATGGCTTGCTTGTCCTCATCTGTTTTTTGGTTGTAAGTATTGACCATCAGCGACACGCGACCATTTTCGGCAAAGCTGTCGCGATGTTGATCAACAAAGTGCCAATACAAATAGTTAAAGGGACAAGCCTGATCACCAACTTTTTCTTTAACGTCATATTTGCATTTAGCGCAACAATCACTCATTTTATTAATGTAATTGCCGCCTGAAACATAGGGCTTTGACGCTAATATTCCGCCATCGGCAAAAGTAGACATTCCCAAAACATTTGGCAGCTCGACCCACTCACAAGCATCAATGTAGGCTAACCAAAACCATCGATTTAATTGGCGTGGATCAGTATTAGTTAAATTACTAAAATTGCTCAGTACCATCAAGCGTTGAATGTGATGAGAATAGCCATAATTTAAAACATTAGTTACAGCATCTTTCATACAGGCTAAGTCTGTATTGGCATTCCAATAAAGCTCTGGTAAATTGTTAGTAAATCCAAAATAATTTTGTTCGCGGGCGGCTGGCATTTGCGCTTCATAGTAAATATGAATATACTCACGCCAACCAAGGATTTGCCGAACAAAACCTTCTACAGAATTTAAAGGCACTAAATTATTTTCGTCTTCATAGGCAGCGATCGCCATTTCACAAATTTCTTGGGGCATCAGCAATCCATTATTTAGATAGACCGATAGCACTGCATGAAACAGAAATGGCTCACCTGTTTTGATCGCATCTTCGTAAGCGCCAAAATTAGCCAAACGCGACTGCATAAATAATTTTGCTAAGTCCAGAGCTTGTGGGCGAGTGACGGCATAACTAAATTTTTCTAAATTACCAAAGGCATCAGGCAAATAGTTTTTCACCAAGTCAATTACTTCTTGAGTAATTTCATCAATGGCAATTTCAGGAATTTCAGGAATGATAATCTTTTTGGGCAAGCTCTTACGGTTTTCTTTGTCATAATTCCAACTGCCGCCAATCGGTTTGTCACCTTCCATCAGGTAGCCTGTTTGCTTGCGAAGTTCCCTATAAAAAGTCTCTAAGCGGTAGCCCTTTTTAATCTTAGATTTATATTTCTCAGGATCAGCAATGAAAAAACTATTGGCAACTTTCTGAACCCGTTGACCATACTTATTTGCTAAATCTTCAAATTGCGATCGCGTATCCCATTCTGAAGGCTGCATATAGGTAATATCTAAATTAGGATATTCAGCCAATAAATCATCTATAGCATCGGCATGAAATCCTTGAGTAAATAAATTTAGGATGGGAAATCCCTGCTGATGGCAGGCGATCGCAAAGTGCCTTTGAGCGCTGAGAATATAGACTAATTTTTGTTTGTGGTGAGGGATGACCGTTGCGTATTTTAAAGATTCCACAAATATAATTAGCGGTTTTTGAGCGAGTAATTGCTTAGGGAAAGTATCTAAATTTAGCTGATCATGGAGTACAAATAGGGCGCGATCGCCACTATTTAATTTGAGCTTAATCTTTGCAGAAATTGGATAATTATCAATTGCGGATAGAAATAGTTGGGCAGTCTCTAGCATGGTTTTCTAATTTTTTAGATGGCGCATTGCAGCCGCGCCATCTAAAAGTTGGTTCCTTTACCGTGTTATTATAGCTATACTCAAAAGCGATAGTTAATTACAGGTTACCAGCGCTTTGAATTGTACGGAGAAATTTTTGAAAACGCGGCGGAGCTGCATTTTCAAAAATTTCTCTAGGGCTTTTAAATTTTGGGGTTGTAGCTCAGTTGGATAGAGCGATCGCCTCCTAAGCGATAGGCCGTGGGTTCGATCCCCGCCAACCCTGTAAAAAAAAGTGCCGCGCAATGCGCGGCACTTTTTTTAAATATTCTCAAATTGGCGTGAATGCAATTGGGCATAGCGTCCAGACTTTTGTAACAACTCATCGTGAGTTCCAGATTCCACAATTTGTCCTTGCTCCAAAACAATAATGCGATCGCTATTGCGGATGGTGGCCAGTCGGTGAGCAATGATAAATACAGTGCGTCCCTGCATTAGCCGTTGCAAAGCCTCTTGCACAAGGCTCTCCGACTCTGTATCTAGGGCGGAAGTGGCTTCATCAAGGATCAATATTTTGGGGTTATGCAGCACCGCGCGGGCGATCGAGATACGTTGACGCTGCCCACCTGAGAGGTTTACACCGCGCTCTCCCACCCAAGTGTCATAGCCTTGGGGCAGTGCTGTAATAAAGTCATGGGCATTGGCAATTTTGGCAGCATTCTCCACAGCAGTGGTGTCGTAATCGTTTTGACCAAAGGCGATATTAGAAGCGACTGTACCTGAAAAGAGAATATTTTCTTGGGGAACCAGAGCCAATTGCTGGCGCAGGCTATTAATTTTCACATCACGCAAATCATAGCCATCGATCAAAATTTTGCCAGACTTAACATCATGAAATCGCATTAGTAAATTCATCAAGGTTGATTTGCCTGCCCCTGATGCGCCAACTAAAGCGATCGCCTCACCCTGCTGCGCCACCAGATTAATATCGGTCAGCACAGAGCGATCACTTTGATAATGGAATCCCACATTCACATATTCCACTTTGCCTGTCACTTCAGGCAACGCGATCGCATCAGGCTTTTCGGTGACAACGGGTTGAATTTTAAAAATCTCAAAAATGCGATCGACCGAAGCTTCCGCTTGCTTGATCTCGTTGTAGCCATTAGTCGTATTGGAAATCGGATCAATTAACAGCGCTACGCCTGCGCCAAAAGCCACAAACTGCTCTGGCTTCAGCCAATCATTAGAAATTAACCAACCACCTAATAGAAACAAAAAACAAATTCCCGCCGCTTCCAAAAAGCCAATTACAGGATATTGGATCGCCCGCACACGATCGGCAGCATACTTACGGCGACTGTTTTGTTCTGACTCCTGCTTAAATCTCTCAATTTCGTAAGATTCTGTGGCAAAAGCACGAACTAAACGAATGCCGCTAAAAATTTCCGATAGCAGTGCTGCAAGGTTAGAAACTTGATCTTGGCTGCGGCGGCTCAGCTTTAACATCCGATCGCCAAACCAAGCAATCAACAACGCAATTAAAGGTGCAACCGCAAGGGTCGTCAGCGTCAAAATCCAATTCAAATAGAACATATACGCTAGTACCAAAATCAATTGCAGTACCGACGGAATGAACTGATGAAAAAATTTGCCGACCACCTCTCCCACGCGATCGACATCTTCCGTCAATCGATAGGACAAGTCACCCGTGCGCGACTCCGCAAAATAATCTAAGTCTAAGGTCTGCAAATGGGCATAAACATCCACCCGCAAATCTCGCGCGGCATTTAAGCCCGCCTGAGCCATCATCGAGTCTTGAGCGTACTGCCCCAAACCACGAAACACAAACATCACTACTGTAAAAACGGCAATCTGCAAAATGGCATTCACATCTCCCTTGCCCAGCGCCTGTGCGACTCGCCCCAATAGCTCTGCGAGGAGAGGCATTGTGCCGATAAAAACCAGAGTACCTAAAAAGGCTTTAGCAATTAAAAAACGCTGTGGGTAGACATAATCCCGCATTTGCCAGTAGGAGGAGTGCTTTGAAGATGGCTCTAAAGATTTTTGTTTCAAACTCGTAGCTCAAATATTTGCAATTAACAATTGCTTAGTTTCTCACTTTCTTGGATGAATTGTATAGTTACAGCGCGTAGCGCTAACTCAAAACCCAAAGTGCCATTTTCAACTGTCTCTCTGGAATAAAACAAAATTTTGATTCACTATGCCCTCACCCCTAGCCCCTCTCCCGCAGGAGAGGGGAACAAGAAATTTAATATTTCTCTTCTTCTCCCGCAGGAGAAGGGGTGTGTCAGTAAAACCCAAAAAGGCTGATTCGCACGCTTTGCGTGCGAATCAGCCTTTTTGGGTTCCTAATGCAAAAAGTGACGAACTCCTGTAAACACCATCACTAAGCCAAGCTCATCGGCAGCCTTAACAGAGTCAGCATCACGCATACTTCCCCCAGGTTGCACGATCGCCACAATGCCCGCCGCCGCCGCTGTCCGCACTGAGTCATCAAAGGGAAAGAAGCCATCACTGGCTAAAACTGCACCCACAACTTTTTCACCTGCTTGATCTAACGCAATCTTGGCGGAACCGACACGGTTCATCTGTCCTGCGCCAATGCCAATTGTGGTTAGATTTTTAGTAATCGCGATCGCATTGGACTTGACATGGCGGCAGATTTTCCACGCAAAGATTAGTTCTTGGAATTGTTCGGGAGTGGGCTGCTTGGCGGTGACAACTTTCCAATCATCGGGATTGACTTGATCATCATCAGTTTTTTGGACGAGCATTCCCCCTGCGATCGTTTTGACAGTTTCAGAAGATCCATATTTAAGATCAGGGAGAACTAGAATTCGTAGATTTTGCTTTTTACCTAAAATCGCCGCTACACTTGGTACACAGGCGGGAGCGACCACACATTCTAAAAATGTCTTGGACAATTGACTGGCTGTCTCTTCGTCAATGGGGCGATTGAGCGCTACGATGCCACCAAAGGCAGAAGTTGAGTCGGCGGCAAAAGCCTTTTGATAGGCTGCGGCAATGGTCGGCGCGATCGCCACACCACAGGGATTATTGTGCTTGAGGATCACGGCACAGGGCTGGTCATCGCCAAATTCGGCAATAATTGCACGGGCTGCCTCAAGGTCAAGCAAATTATTAAAGCTAAGTTCTTTGCCTTGCAATTGCTGGGCGGCTGACCAACCTTGAGGAGTTGCGCCGACTTGATACCAAGTAGCAGGTTGATGGGGGTTTTCGCCGTAGCGCAGGGGCTTAGGATTGCTGCCTAGCAATGTGTAGGAAGAGGCAAGGGATGTGCTGGGTTGTGCCGCCGATTCTGCTTCAGATTGAGATTGCAAATATTCGGCGATCGCCTTGTCATAGGACTGGGTATGTTGGAAAGCGGCGATCGCTAGCTTTTTGCGAAACTCAAGGGTAGTGTCACCATTGTTAGCTTTCAATTCAGCGAGAAGCTCTGGATATTGACTAGGACTAGATAAAATCGCGACATGGGCGTAATTTTTGGCAGAAGCGCGAATCATCGCGGGCCCCCCAATATCAATATTTTCGATCGCATCTTCAAGGGAGACATTAGGCTTAGCGATCGTTTCTGTAAACGGATAGAGATTCACCACCACAATTTTGATCGGTTGAATCTGATTGTCTTCTAAATCTTGCTGATGCTCTGGCAGTTCCAATCTCGCTAAGATGCCACCATGAATACGCGGGTGCAAAGTCTTGACTCGTCCACCCAAGATTTCAGGTGCGCCTGTGTAGTCAGATACTTTCGTGACTTCTAGTTCAGCCGCCTTGATTGCCTTCGCAGTTCCACCACTACTAATTAATTGAAAATTGTAAGTAGTTGATAACTCACGGGCAAGGTCGAGCAGTCCTGTTTTGTCAGAGACACTCAAAAGGGCAAGGGGCTTCATAGGTCGCTCAATCATTAATTGCCAAATAATTTTACAGCAATTTTGAAAGCGTTGCTTCTTGATTTGGATTCAATCGTAAGGCGATGTATGAGTAGATAGGTATAGTTAAAAGCTATGGCGCAAGTCCTTGATGCAGACATAGCTTCAGTTATTGGTAAGGCGAAAGGGGCTATCTTCTCAAATCTCTCAATTTTTCGTATTGATTAAAGATCTCGTTTGTGATCTTGATAGCTGTTTGATTATGGCTAGCTAAACATAATGCGTACAGAACTGAATTGGTTGAATTACGCATAAGTACAGGTCTGCTAACGTGTGGGAAGAGCAATTTTAGTTGCTTTGTGTATAAGCTTGCCAGCCATTCAGCCTGAATTGTGTCACGACTTGATGTAGGTTCCGTTGGATTTCCAAATAGACCTAGCTGAATTCCTGGTGTTTCTCGGTAGATCTCAGTAATCCAGTTTGTACTACCCATAACTTTGGTCAATTGCTCTATCACTTCTGGTTCTGGGTTTTGCTCCCTGGGGAGAAGGCGGGTAACGCCCATGACTGAGAAATTCACGAAGATATCGCACGTTCTAGTACTTGCTAGCTCTCTTACTGTCTCCCAATCTACTTGCAAACCATAGGGATCTAAGAAAACAAATGCTCGTTGCTTTGATGCGTAGGGAAGTTGTGGAACTATTTCATTACACAAAATCTCATTACAATTACCTTGACGTACATCGATTACACAGTTTGGAAACTCTGCACGGAGTCCCTGCACGCGCTCTACTCGTTTAGGAGAAACGTCAACAAACCAGTAACCATCAAATTGAGGTTCTGTTTGTAGGGCACGTAAAGGAGAGCCATCAATGTAACGTTGCTCATCCTCTTTTGCTCTAGGTCTTACAGAACCTGCAAAAGCATCAATATAGTAGTATGCTCTGAGCCAACTTTTTTTCTGTTCATTCATGATGACAGAGTAGGCTTTGAGGTACTTCGCTAGCAAATCTAACTTTTCCTCCGACCACCGCCCAATAATATCCTCACCTTCACTTCCAATCCGACTCATAGTTAGACTCTCTTTATTTTGTAGAAATTAAATATTTCTGTTCTAACCCATCAGACTTGAAATGCTTAGAGATCTTATATTTTTGCCACTTATTGATATGGTCATACCAAGCAAATGGCATTTCATTCCAGACTTTATCATCGAGCATTCTGCCACCAGCTTTTGAGTGATGTCCTCCCCACTGCTTGAAGAAGAAGGCAACTTTGGCTTCTTGTGTTTGATGCAAAATCTCTCTAACCCATTCTGGATTCATAGGACGATGCTGAAATCCAGACTCACCACCAACAATTACCCAATCAATTCCTTCTAAATTTAAGCTCAGTGAGCCTAAAAGAGGTTCACACGAAAGAAAACGAACTTTTGCAGGCACTTGTCTCAAAGCATCAATTCTGTGAGCATACTGCTGACTCTCTACAGATACGCCGATCCAGATATTTTCAGACCACTCAAGCTTAGAAGCTAATTCTGCCAAGTTCTGATCTCGTTTAGTCAGAATTTGGTATATGTGCCATGGAGTCTGTCGCATCACTGCGAAAATTTCCTGCAAATATGCGAAAGGCACATTTTTATGAAAAAGGTCACTCATAGAGTTTACAAAAATCCGACTAGGCTTTCGCCACTTCTTTGGTTGTTCTAGTCGCTCTGGATGTAAAGTCAGGTTAAAACCTTGTGGAAAATTTTTAGGAAATCGCTCTGTAAGTGCTTCAGCGTAGCAGTACTGACAACCTGGACTCACCTTATTACAGCCAGTAGTAGGGTTCCAAGTCTTATCAGTCCATTCAATACCAGTGTTAGTGCTTGACATTCTGCCAGTATATACCTTCTGCGACTAGTCAGCGTTTAGGGCAATAGTACAAAAAGGTCTATTTAACTTCAAGGTTCGATACAGTTCTTGATATTATTCATGCCTAAGTACAGGACAAAAATTTAATGGAGTTAAAGAATGCTTCAGAATTAGCGTGAAGATCGAAGATGATATGCCGAAGGAAATCAAAACCAAGGCGAAAAATACTTTTAGGTAGCCGACCATGCTTTTTGGGCTTGAGGGGATTAAGTTGAGCAAGCCAAAGCCCAGAAGAAAAAGCCCAACATAAAGCGAGAGTAAGCAACGCAATGAGCTTAGAGAGGCGCTCGGAGTCTTGAAGATGAGTAGACTCCAAACAAAAGCCACGGGTTTTAA
>MNZA01000165.1 GCA_001873375.1 Oscillatoriales cyanobacterium CG2_30_44_21 | reverse complement strand
GCGGAACGACCTTCTTGGGTTTTAGGTTACTTATGCCTAGCTACTTACAGCGTTTTGCGCTGGCTTAAAGAAGAAAACTTGGCAACACTTTTTTGAATTGCAATCCAATCCTACTCCTTTGCGATCAAAAGACAAGACACATAAAACTAAAGATTAGCGATGCGGTGCTTCGCGCCGCCTCTGATTTTTTTAATTACAACAGCGCTTCGCGCCGCACTGCTAATCTTTGAGTGGGAAGGGAAGACCTACTTATTAAGAGATTTAGATACAATTCTGGTTGATTGATGGACTAGATCTAATATTAGATTTAGAAAATTAATACCGAATCAAGAATAATCTTGGCTTGGGTTCGAGCGCAAAGCGCTTTATATTACGATGAAGCCACTATAAGTCAAGTATTAAATTTCAAACTCTGTGATACCAAGTCTTGACATCAAATATGCTTATTCTATGTGTCTGGGAATGATCATCTCCTTGACAGGCGTGTCTCTATGGCAAAAATTATCATCTAATTCAAATCGAGAAGTCTCTGATAACTCGGAGGCAGCCAAGGTAATCATTCCTCCCTTGCCAGCTACTTTCACACGCCCAAATCTCAATGATGGAGAAAATATCGGCAGTCTGAGAGTTGGTAATCGTAGCGATCGCTCTGTGCGGATTGTGTTATTTTCAAGGATTAGCTCCCAAAATGCTTGGCAGGCGATCGAGCCTCTTAATTGGGATTTTGCGCCGAATGAAGGCGGTAAGGAAGGGTTGCTGCTATCTTTGCCGAACTACAAAGTTGCGATCGGTAAGGGTGATGTGATTTTTGCTTTTGCCACTGATGGTTCACGAACGTATTGGGGACCAAACATTGTTGGTGAAACTGATGCCCCATTCTGGGACAACCAAAACAAAGAATGGAGCATGGTTTTACAACCATAAGAGACGAATAAAGGCGGTGCAAAGCACCGCCTTTATTCGTCTCTTAGCGAAGTGCCGTTTTGCGTTGCCGTTCTTTAGACATCTTTACGCTTAATGACAGGGCGTGGCACTGGTGGACGATTTTCAGCAACTTTAGGGCGTGGTGGTGAAAAAGTAGTAAGGCTTTCTTGACCATCCCCTGATAACGCTGGCTTGAATGGGCGATCGCCAAACTTTTTCGGAGCAAACTTATTACCGCCAAATCGCCCTCTAGGCTGTTGATGTCGCTTGCCCTTATTAGGAACGATACCGATAAACTCACCATCAATGATGCTCAACACATTGCCTTGTCGCTGTACATTGACACTCCAGAACTGTCCTACCGCGTCAGTCGGCAACATTCCTGTCAGACGCACCTTGAACTTGCTGTATTCCTTAACAACTTTGTCTTTTTGCTTGTCAAATTTCTGCTCAGAGCGCCTCACTTTGACGATGACCGAATTATCTTGCATCGATTGACTGGACACCTCTCCCCTAATCGAAAAGTATCCATCTTGAACATCTGGTTCTCCCTGCACATCTGCTTTACCAAGTTCTTGGGGAGCCCAGACCCCTGCGATTTGAACGTGCAGTTTACCTGCCTTGTCATTGGTGCGTGGATAGACAATCCACATATAGTCGCGATCGCTGAGTAGCCTTTTTTTAACTATGGAAATAATTTTCCCTAGTAGCACTGCATCAACCTGAGATCCGTCTGTAGCTGAAATTGATCCTTTAGAAAAATTATTTTCTTGGGGAATATATTTGCCACACACAACCCCGATCGCCCGATATTGAAAAGGCTCGGTAGCGACTGGAATTGGTTGCAGGCAAACTCTGTTCAATTCAACATGAGTTTCTGGTAACGCTTTTTTATCTGGATATTGGTCATGACTCACCGCAGAACTTACATCGTCAGGGATTTGAGCTGACAGCTTTTTCCCCTTTTTTACGGCAGGTACTTTATCAATCGTTTTAGTCGCTTCATCAGTTGGCTTGGCTTGATTTTGTTCTTCTGTCTTGATGTCTTCTGTCGATAGAGGAGCAATTACCTTTAAAACTTCTAGTTTGGATGCACCTTTGGCGGCTGACTTAGACGCAGTAGATTTTGCTGAAGGTTTGCTGCTTGAGTCATCGGATAGACTGGATTTACTGATTTTGCTCATAGGAATCTCCAAAAATTAAGGTGTCTAATGCGGACTAGACCCTACTAGGAAAACGTTAGAAATACTTGATGCCTACCTAAAATATAGTTCCGCAAAAAATTATTAAATATCAGGTAGCCTAACTAATCCCCTCGGTGACTGTCTATCAATTAGCAATTGCATTGATATGCATACAAATATAACTTAAATATAACTTTGCAAATGTATCGGCAAGAATCTTAACCCAACCTACAACGCTCTGCGCTGCTCTAATACCAAATAAAGAAATGGCGTCCATTCCTTTATTTAAGAACCCTTACTGGGTTTGGTTTTCAATTCACCAAGGTGTAGTCACACTTTTGTGAATTGGTACAAAAACCATCTACTGAAAAGCGTCACAGTGCAATGCTTTTCAGTAATGATTTGCCCGCTTCGCGGGCAAATCAGCCTTTTGGCGTTCTGTATGCGAAGCCTTTACAAGCTACTAGCACCAAGATATTTCGCGATCGCGGGTGAATAAATTTCATAGATCATTGTGATCGGTTCGCCGCCATGCCATAGCAAATAATGTCTACCCCAGTATTTGTCAATTTCTGGATATCCAAAAGCCTCAGTCACATGAGGACAACGCCCGTAATAAATCCCCTTGAGATCGCGATAAAGTTCTGTATATTTCTGATTAAGGCTCACCCAAATCGGCAAAGTCGGATCTTTGAGATACTTCTGCATCGTTGCCTCTGACCACCATGAAGTGGCGTGGGAAAAAATCTCGCCCGTTTGCTCTGAGCGCAACCAAATCTGGCGGCGAATACGGGGAGAGGCGATCGCGGCAATATCTGACGGCGCATTGTCGTCATCGTCACCAATAGCAGTCATCGCAATTACATCAACGGAAATTTTAGACTGGGTCAGTAGCTGCAAATGCCTTGTCGGCGCACCATCTCCGAGCAGAAACATTTGCCAGATGGGAGAGAGAAGCTGAAAAGACAAGCCTTTACGAATATCATCTTCACTACCTTGCCACATCGGTTCTTCGATGCGATTCCATGGGGGCAAGCTATTTCCTTTGGGGGAGTGGGAGGGAGGAATTGTGATGATTTGAGAAGATGCAACGGTCATATAGAATTTCTCTTAACAATCCTTAATATATCTATACATTGTATCGCAAAGAAAATAAAACCCGAAAAGCGATGGGCGGCGCTTCGCGTCGCCCATCGCTTTTTAGTTTGGCAAAAGTACAACTAGGCAAAAAGTTATACTAAAATTTAACCTTAATGATCAGTCCGTCAAATCTCTGAACCTTGAAGCAGATTCATGCCATCTCCAACTTCCTCCTCTCTCCGAAATACTTTTTCTAGAACTGAGATCCGTCGCTTACAGGAGCTACTGCCCCCAGAGCTTCAGGCTTGGGTAAAAGTCTTAAATGCGGACGGAGTCCGTCCCCCTCTGATTACCTGCGAAGAAGCAGGTGGCGATGAGGTGGTGATTTTGGTGGACATGGTGCGCTGGGAAAGGCTTGCCGAAGATCAGCGCAATTTATTGTACTGGCACGAAGTGGCGCGGATTCAAAATGATGCCGTACCTAAGGATGGCTGGGAAGTTGCCGCCCTTGCGATTGGCTTAGGTGGTGCTGTCGGTGAGCTATGGGTACAAAATGGCTTATTGTTTGTGCTAGCCCTTGGTATCTGCGGCGTAGCGGGTTTTCAACTGTGGCGAAAGGGAACTAGCAAAAAAGACATTCGTAACTTAATCGAAGCTGACCAAGGGGCGATCCGTCTCGCCGTTAGAAATGGCTACCCTTTGCCTGCGGCTTACAAAAGTTTGGGCAGTGGACTCAAAATTATGTTGAGCGATGCCTCAAAAGGGCGATCGCGTACATTGATCGAAAAACGTCTCGATGCTTTGCGAAATGAAGCAAATAAGGCAAGACGTAACTACGAGAAATGAAAATTCTCCATGTGATCCCATCTGTGGCTTCGGTGCGTGGTGGCCCTAGTCAAGCCGTAATTCAGATGGTGAGGGCTTTGCGATCGCAGGGTGTCGATGCGGAGATTGCGACCACCAATGACAATGGCAAGGATTTACTAGATGTTCCGCTAAATCAACTGACTGAACAGCTAGGCGAATATGGCAATGTGCCGATTCGCTTTTTTACGAGGTTTTCGCCGAATTTAAATGCAGTACGCGAGTTTGCCTTTTCTTGGGATCTGACGATCTGGCTTTGGCGGAATATGGCGAAATATGACCTAGTTCATGTTCACGCGATTTTTTCCTATGCTTCCACGATCGCCATGGCGATCGCCCGCTTTAAAAAAATTCCTTACATCAACCGTCCACTGGGGCAACTCTGCACATGGTCATTACAGCAAAGTAAGCTCCGCAAGCAAACCTATCTCAATATCATTGAGTGCCAAAATTTACTGCACAGTAAATCTCTGCATTTCACCGCCGATCAAGAAAAAGCTGAATTTGAACAATTAGGTTTAGATATCCCTAGTTTTGTGCTGCCTCATGGTGTGGATGTTCCTAACTTGATCGCTAATTCACAAGCCCAAGTTCGGGAAATATTCAAAATCACCGATGATCGCCCAATTATTCTATTTTTGTCGCGGATTCATCCTAAAAAAGGATTGGAATATCTGATTTCGGCGCTAGCTGATCTCCAAGCATATAAATTTGCCCTCGCGATCGCAGGTGACGGGGAGCCAGAATATGTTTATAAAATCAAAGATTTATTAGAAGTTAGTAATTTAAGCGATCGCACCCATTGGCTGGGATTTGTGAAGGGTGAAACCAAAAATCTTTATTTACAGGGAGCCGATTTATTTGCGCTGACCTCTCACTCGGAAAACTTTGGGATCGCCGCCATTGAAGCTCTGGCTGCGGGAACTCCTGTTTTAATCACCGATGGCGTGGCGATCGCACCGATGGTCAAACAGCAAGATTGTGGCTATGTGACAACCCTAGATGTTGAGGCGATCAAGATTAGTTTGCAAAGTTTTTTGGAGAACTTTTCATCAGAGCAAACAGCGCAAAATCGCTCAAGACTTCAGCAAGTTATTAACCAAAATTATAGTTGGCAGTCAATCAGCGATCGGCTCACCAAAATTTACCAAGAATTATCAGCATGATGGTACGGCGCAAAGCGCCGTACCATCATGCTTTTCCTAACTTTGGCGATTGATTTCTTGCTGCAACCATTGATCAAGGGGTTGCCCATCTTTGCGAACCAGTTCTATTTCCACAACCACTGCCGAGTTAGCTCCCACAGGAGCCATCTTTTGATGAAAGCGAATGATGTAATCCTTAGGATTGTGGTTGCGCTCTTTGAGCCAGTCTTGCACCTTCACTTCTGCAAATAGAGACTGCCCCTGTTCAAACATCCGCGCCACTTGCATTCTGATTGTGAAAGGATTGATTTTAGCCATAAAAATCTCCTAAATCCTGTAGCGCCCGCAAAGCTTGCACTACAGGTATTTTTTATTCAATAAAATGATAAGGCGGTAACGGCTCACTCCAACTAATTTGCCAATGGGAATGTGCTGTTTCCCACGATCGCACGGCTTGCTGGAGTGACTCAACTTGCGATCGCGGCAGTAATACATAACCCCTGACATCTTCCGAGTTTTGCGGCTCCACTTTTTGAAAGTCCAGTTTATAGCGATCGCCCAAGGTATCTCTTAAAACCTGAAAATAATTAACCACCTCTTGCTGCAATTGCTCTCGCCATTGCTCCTGTTGCAAATATTGCGATCGCTTGGCTAATAAATAATCTTTACCCTTGAGATTGCTAGCAGGTTCTGATTTTGGTGCGATCGCTGTACCCGTAACCAGAAATTCGGCATAACCATCAAGTTTCTCTAGGCTGGTTACTAACCTAATATTTTCGGTTTGCAAATAGCTCTCTAAAGCATCCATCGAAACAAAAGCAGTTCCAAATCTTAACGGCAACAGAGTTCGCTGATTAAATAATTGGCAAATTAAGCGATCGTGAATTACGATTGCCTGCATTAAAGACTGCTCTGGTAAAAGCTTGAGCGCCTCAATATCCACATCTGGCTCAATGGCAGCAATGAGGCGATCGCTCTGGAAATATTGAATCGGGTTACCCGTAATTCCCAAAGGAAGATCGGCAGGAGCAGGAGCAGATAAAATCGCGTATGTATAAATCATCCCTAGCGCCTGAGTTTGATTTGTTTAGGAACTTTGATGTTATGGGTCTTGTGAAAGTCGTCTTGCACTTTAGCGGTGAGGCTTTTAGAAACTTTCTGCACCACAAACCCCAGCACCGAATCACCAGTTTTTTGGAGCATATCCCTAGAGATTTTTTGGATAAAAGCAGGAAACTGCAACGATACCGTCAAACGCAAATCCCATTGAATGGAAGTCATGACTGGATTTTCTGCGAGTTCTAGGGGCTGCTCTTGGAGACGCATCTCCGCCTGAAAATCCACATGATATCCCTGCGGCGGCTGTTCAGGAATAGGAATCGTGGTAATGCGATAGACAAAATTCTCATCGGGAGGTAATAGATTTAACCCCACCCTTGCGTCAACTTGAAAGCCCATCGCTCCTACTTTGCCCACGCCCATCGCATAGCCCGTTTCCCCAATTGGGTCAGCCTTAAATGGATTAGCACAGCGCCGAAACCATCCTTGATGAGCATCTAGATATTTCATCACCGTTTGCTGATCGGCGAGCAAGTCCATATGCCCCACATAATGATTAAAAAAAGCATTGCTGTAACCTTCGCTAGGCTTATGAACAGGCTCGGCGGAAGTATCCCCCTGATCATCTTCATCCATGAGATTATCCTGCGAGTCATCACTTCCTCCATACTCTGAGAGCATCGCCGCTTCTTGGGCAGGTGTTAGCAAAAATTCAGAATCACTGTCCCCGTTTGTTTCTGAATTTGATTCAAGACTGGAATCATCAGGCGATCGCATTGATTCTTGCTGCATGACAGACATCCTCAGAACTGATTTTTTGCACTTACTACAGTATCTTGTATCAAGTTGCGGCGCAAAATTCCGTAATTTGATAAAGAACTAGATTTTTGACAGCACGGCGCAGCCCTAGCTAATTATTGATTTACATGGGAGTAGCTCGTAAACGAATACCAAGTGACTGGATAACTCTTAGAACAGTGGCAAACTCTGGATTACCTTCGAGTGACAGAGACTTATAGAGGCTTTCTCGACCTAGCCCCGTTTCACGCGCAATATTTGTCATTCCTTTGGATCGAGCAATATCACCTAATGCTGCTACCACCAGTTTAGGATCACCATCTTCAAGAGCAGCTTCAAGGTAAGCTGCCATATCTTCTTTT
Organism: Oscillatoriales cyanobacterium CG2_30_44_21; assembly: GCA_001873375.1. GTDB lineage: Bacteria > Cyanobacteriota > Cyanobacteriia > Pseudanabaenales > Pseudanabaenaceae > Pseudanabaena. The sequence continues at coordinate 3,177 of MNZA01000165.1, read as the reverse complement.
GTTTCCAGATGCTCTGCCGCATCCCAAAGATAGGTTGAAACTTTGTCCATGAGGTCTCCTATAGATTTCAGTCTCGCGAATTTCAATCATACTCTAATTGTATCCCATAGGATACAGGTTTCCGCATACAGCGCTTTGCGCTTAATTGAAACCCAGAAAAAATATTGAAAGCACGGTTCCGCCGTGCTTTCAATATTTTTTCTGGGTTTAACGGGCTGTAGACAATGGGAAAACTGCGATAATGAATTTAGCTATTAACCTAAGTAAAAGCCTATGACATCTCGTACCACAGTGATGGAAGCTGTTGAAAAGCTCAACTATAGAGTCACCATCGGTGATGTGGCGGCTCAATCTGGACTGGATCTCAATACTGCCCAACGGGAGGTGCTAGCTCTCGCTTCAGAGACGGGCGGCAACCTGCAAGTCGCTGAATCTGGGGAAATTGCTTATAAGTTTGCTCCTGAATTTCGGAATATTTTAATTAGCCGATCCTTTAAGCTGCAACTGCAAGAATGGCTCAAAGGAGTCTGGAAATGGGTGTTTTACGGGATTCGGATATCTTTTGGACTGTTATTAATTGTTTCCATAGTGATTGTGGTAGTGGGCATCATTGCCGCGACGATCGCAATTCAAAGTCAAGGGCGTAGTGATAATGATCGCAATGATCGCCGTAGCGATCGCGGCGGTGGTGGTGGATTTATTTGGCTAGGGGGCTGGGGTAATCCTTATATCATGTTCGATCCTTACTACTACGAACCTGAGCGGGTGCGCCAGCGTGACCCTGATGAAATGGGCTTTTTAGAGAGCGTATTTTCATTTTTATTTGGCGATGGCAATCCCAATGACGATCTCGAAGAAAAGCGATGGCGTGAGATTGCCTCAATGATTCGCAGCCACAATGGCGTAGTGGTGGCAGAGCAAATCGCTCCTTATCTTGATGAAACTAGTCGCCTCGAAGGTGATGAATATTTCGTGATTCCCGTGTTAGCCAAGTTTAATGGTTTTCCTGAAGTCAGCGATGCAGGCACGATCGCCTATAAATTCCCTGAACTCCAAAAAGTTGCTTCCAAGCGCTTTGCCGCGACCGCAGGTAGTTACCTCCAAGAAAAACTATGGCAGTTTAGCCAAGCCCCCAAAGGCAAGATTGCACTGGCGATCGGGCTAGGTGTGTTTTATTTAATGGCATCTCTGTATCTCGGTAGCTTATTAGGCGATCCTCGTTTAAAAGATTCTTTAGTTGGTTTTCTTGGTTTTGTTCAAGCTGCTTATGGATTTTTGCTAGGTTATGCGGTGCTATTTCTGTCAACGCCTTTGGTGCGTTACTTTGTCATCCAATATCTCAATCGTGGAATTAGCGATCGCAATGCTATGCGATCCGCCCGTGCCGCACAGTTACAAAAGCCATCGGCAGATTTGCTTGCCAAGCTCAACTTTGCGCGTAACTTTGCGACTCAGCAAGAAGTGATTGACCAAAATAATCTCGCTTACACTACTGAGCAGGATTTGGCGGATCAGGAATATGCCAAGATGCTCAAAGAAAGCAAGGAATAGTTTTGGACCTCGCCTTACTATTTAATGATGCGGCGCTTCGCGCCGCATCATTAATTCTTGAGTGGCAAGAAATCATTAAAACTAAAGAGATGTATTTAGAATCCCTGCGATCGCGACATTGGTTTAAGCTTATTTGTGGCGCGAGCTATCAGCATTTACCCGCAATCCGTCACCTAGCCTTGGTTTACACCCTCGCAGGAGCCGACTGCATCGACATGGCTCCCGACCCTGCCACGATCGCGGCGGCTCGTGATGGTATTGCCGCCGCGATCGCCCTTGGCGCAAAGCGATCGCCCTTAGTCATGGTCAGCTTTAATAATGGCGAAGATCCGCACTTTCGCAAAGCTTTTTTTGATCCGCAGCTTTGTCCCGCCGATTGTCCTAGACCTTGCCAACAAGTATGCCCCACCGATGCGATCAAGTTTGGCAATGATTACAGGGGCGTAACGCCCAGCCTTTGTTATGGATGCGGTCGTTGCCTTCCCCTCTGTCCTGTGCAGATCATCCATACCCGCGAACAGGTTTATACTCCTGAAGATATTTTTGATGATGTCCTCAAGCAAAATATTGACGCGATCGAGATTCATACCCAACCCAATCGCACTAGAGAATTTGCTGCATTTTGGCAGCGTTTAAGCCCAATTATTCCCAAACTCAAGTTAGTGGCGGTCAGCTTTCCTGACTGTGAAGACCTGCACAATTATCTTTTGTCATTGATGGAGGGGATGCAACCTCAGCCGCGATCGCTAATTTGGCAAACTGACGGTAGACCGATGAGTGGCGATATTGGTGACGGCGCAACGAGAGCAGCTTTGCAGCTAGGTCAAAAAGTACTAGATTTTCAGTTGCCCCTTGGCTGGGTACAACTCGCGGGGGGGACTAATGCCAGCACAGTTCCCAAACTCCGCCAAGCAAATATTCCTGTCGCTGGCGTTGCCTATGGTGGCTATGCCCGCAAGATCGTGATCGATTTTCTGGAAAGTCAGGGAGACGACATTCCCGATCGCCTTGAGGAAAAATCTTGCTTACTCTGGCAAACTGTGGCAATCGCCCAAAAATTAGTATTACAAATCAAAACGCCCTCACTCTAAATCCCTCTTCCAAAGGCAGGGGGACTCTGAAATCTCAAAAAGGATTAATTTAATCTATTCAGAAATAAGTTTCTGGCTGAGGCGATCCTTCCGTCTATTTCTGCCAAGTAGCTTAAAGTTAGCTTAGTTTTTGAGTGTCAATCAAGTACAGCGCTTGGCGCTAACTTAAAGCCCAGAGAGATTTTTGATCATCGGCGCTCCGCGCCGATGATCAAAAATCTCTCAATACCCCTCCAAGTATCAATAGATTGTGTATATAGGTATAACTATTTTGGCTCAATAGGTGTTTCGGGGAGGTAAAGAAAGGAGAGAGTCCAACAAAGCACTCAGCAGAGCTTTTCCCCTCCTCTTGGCATTATGAACAAACTCAAAGAAGCCCAAATACAAAGGTAACTTTTCTTGAGAAATACCACGATGAGGACGTAACCAAGAGCGCAAAAGCGACCAAAAGCCTTCCATGGTATTGACATGAACTTCACAGAAATCATCACCATCTTCATCTCTAGCATATTCTCCCGCACCATGACAAACAGTT
>MNZA01000223.1:14809-49468 GCA_001873375.1 Oscillatoriales cyanobacterium CG2_30_44_21 | reverse complement strand
TATTAGGTTTTATGTCCCAGTACATTTGGCGACAGCTATATAAACAATTGCAATTTAATAAAGAACCTGATTTTTGAAGTTGCGGTGAAACCGCAACTTCAAAAATCGGTTCTTTATTTTATGCCCCAGCTAAACGCTTGACTAAGACAATGCCATGAACGAGCCGCAATTACCTAGGGCTTCCGTGCCACCAAATAATGCCAAGGTGCAAGCGCCCAGAATGGAGGACTATCGCATTCCTGCCTCACCTGGGTACGCGATGCCTGAAAACCGACATATCATGTCAGCACCAGAGCTAGGTGGCGAGTCAGCTATCTTGGCGGAATTTGACGCGGCAAATCGTTCCGATCAATTTTCTACAGCCCTGCAAAAGCTAATCCGTTGTCGTGAAAATCTGGTTCCCGCCTTGCTAGAACGCTTAGAGAGCGATGAAGTCGCCACTTCCAAGAAAGCGGCGATCGCTCTCGGATATTTGCGATCGCCGATGGCGATCGCTCCTTTGATATCCGCAACCCAAAATCCCCATCGCCAAATTCACTGGCAAGCGGCTTCAGCTTTAGCTTGGATTGGCAGTGCGGAGGCGATTAGTTCACTGGTCAAATTATTACGTCATCCTTCGATTCAGGTACAGTCGGCGGTGGCAAAAGCCCTTGGTCGCGCCAGTCTGCCCGCCGTATCGCCCCTAGTCGAAGCCCTCAAGCACAGTGACAACATGGTCAAAGTCCATGCCGCGCATTCCCTCGGCCAGATTAGCTCACCCTTAGCCGTCACCACCCTCATTCAAGCTCTGGGCAATGAGAGTAAGGCTGTCCGCCTCGAGGCAGCTTGGGCTTTAGGACAAATCAAGTCGCCATTGTCCGCCAATGCCCTCGCTAATTTGCTAACTGAGAACGATATCAGCGTGCAGTCTCAGGCTGTCCAAGCCCTCAAAAGTATTGGCGCTCCTGCGATTACGCCTGTGGCAAAAATGCTGAGTACAAATTCTAGCCATACTCGCAGCGTTGCCGCTAGAACCTTAGGACAAATTGGCATCGATGAAGTTGTGCCACTCCTCGCGAAAGTGTTGCGCGAAGATGAATATGCCTATGTAAGATGTGATGCCGCTTTGGCGATGGGAGAAATTGGCAGTCATGATGCTGTATTTTATCTGTCGCAAGCAATCAAAGACGGCGATCGCTCAGTCCGTAGTGCGGTGTTGAGAGCGCTGGTACAAATTAATTCTCCTGAAGCTAAGGCAATCCTGCATTTAGTCAAGTACTCCGTTGAGATTCCCAGTTATTCTGTATCAAATGTGAGGAAGTTTGATACGGAATCCGACTTTACAATTATTCAAGGTCCCTGATTTTAGTCAAGCAATCAAAATTTGATGGCGCGGCGATGCCGCGCCATCAAATTTTGCGCTTACGCAAAAATGACTTGAAACTCGCAAAGCGCTAAGCCCTCACCCCTAGCCCCTCTCCCGCAGGACAGGGGAACAAGAAATTTAATATTTCTCCCCTTCTCCTGCGGGAGAAGGGGCTGGGGGATGAGGGGAGCCAAAAAAGATAAAGATCTTAAAAGCGCTGCGAAGCAGCGCTTTTAAGATCTTTTTTGGTTTTACGCTTTGTTAGAAGATTTGGAAATCTGAGCGAGATATTTTTGCAAATTATCCATCGCTAAAACAAGTTGCGAGGTGGGGTCGATCGCCACCATGCCATCTTTTAGGCGTTGCCAGATCTCAAAATGCAAGTGCGCTCCCGTGGACATTCCTGTGCTGCCGACTAGTCCGATCACCGTTCCTTGTTTGACTTTTTGCCCTGACTCAACTAGTACTTCTGAGAGGTGAGCATAACGGGTCTCATGGGTGTCGCCATGGGTGATGCTGACCATCAAGCCATAGCCACCAGCCCAGCCTGCAATTTCGACCGTACCACTAAAGGCGGCGACTACGGGTGTACCTTCTGGGGCGGCAAGGTCAGTACCTTGATGAAAGCGCACTTGTCCTGTAATCGGATGAACGCGATCGCCAAAAAGAGAACTAATAATTGTCGGCACAATTAGGGGAAACAGCATTTGCTTGTCACCATTGCTAGGCAAGCTGATGGCGGCGATTTCTTTGGCACTAAGGCGGCGCACTTGTAAGGAAGTTGTTTCTGATGCTGCCGCATAAAGAACACCGCTATCCTCTTGATAGCTTTCGCCTTGGCGACTGGGGGCGGATTTAGAAGCTACTTGAGGATTACAAAAATTCTGATCCCGTTCTAGTAAGCTACTGGCGCTGAACTTACAGCCATTAGCACGGTTTTCTAAGATAACTTCAGGGGCTTCCACGATGGGCGATCGCTCAGGATTACTTTCATCTGGGGCTGGAGATTTAAAGACAGTATCCGCAGACTCGATATTTACTTGGATTGGCTCGCGATCATTGGCGATCGGTAATGTGGGCGGGGGAGCTATTTCTGGTGCGGGCTGGATCGGATCGGTATTTTGAATAACTAGGACATCTGGAGAGATTGCTGATTTAGAAGCGGCATAGGCAGAGCTAACTAGAAAATAGTTATTGCTGGTGATGCAAAGCAATGTTGCTAAAGTAATAGTTGAGAAAGTGAATTTTCGCATATTTTAGGTCTACAGGTAGCCGACAGAAAAATTTTGAGGCTGATAGATCTGGTCTTGGCATTTGCCATTCCATCTTACTACCAGTTCACAAGTTGATCTAATGTCAATGATTTCTCCATAAAGTTCCTGTCCATCGATATTTTTACGGATATGGCGATCGCTGAGCATTTCTAAATATTCCGCCAAAATCTTGGCAATCCCCTCCTGCTCGTAACATTGCTGTGCCATTTGCAGTCCCGCAATTACTACATCAATTAACTCATCCATACTCGATAGAGTTGTCGGCAATTCGCCCAAGGCGATCGCGCCTTCAGGCACTTCATTTGTCCAGTTGATGCCGATTCCTACTACTGCATAATTAATTCGTCCCGACTCAATCCGTGTCTCCGTGAGAATCCCGCCAAGTTTGCGCCGATCAATTAGTAAATCATTGAGCCATTTCAGCTTGACATTGGCTCCTGTCTGATTGAGCGCCTTGGCGATCCCCCAAGCTGACCACAGCGTAATTTGATTAGCTCTGCTAGCCTCTAAATTGGGCTGCAAAATCACCGACATAAACAATCCGCCCAATGGCGATCGCCAAATATTGCCGCGCTGTCCTCGCCCCTTAGTTTGGCGCTTAGCGACAATAACTGTATTCGCGGAGCCTTTTCCCTGATCGATTAACCGCCATGCTTCACTATTAGTGGAATCAATTTCTTCATATCTAATTATTTTCATAAATCTTTGTTTCATAGAATAGCGCCGCGAAGCGGCGCTATTCTATATTCTGGCTCTACTTTAGTGCAAACGCCAATGCAAGACTTAGCCACATATCAGAGTTGGATGGATCAGGCGATCGCCTTAGCCAAAGCCGCGGGCGTGGCGGGAGAAATCCCTGTCGGTGCGGTAGTGGTTAATGCTCAAGGAGAGGCGATCGGGCTAGGCGCAAATTATAAAGAGCGATCGCAAGATCCTACGGCTCACGCAGAGATGATTGCGATTAGAGAAGCCGCTAAAAACTTGCACGATTGGCATCTGACGGGCTGTACACTCTATGTAACTCTGGAGCCTTGCCCCATGTGTGCAGGCGCAATTGTGCAATCAAGGCTTAGCACCATAGTCTATGGTGCAGACGATCCCAAAACTGGCTCTATCTGCACTGTCCTTAATCTTCCCGACAGCCCTGCATCCTTTCATCGGTTGGAAGTGATCGCGGGGATCAGAGAAAGGGAATGTCAAGAACTGCTGCGATCGTGGTTTGAGAAATTACGAATAAATTAGTGGTGTGCGGCTTCGCCGCGCACCTCAGACCAAGAGCGCCCCCTTGCCAACTTCTAAAGTTCTATGACTTCTAAAAAATCCCACAACTATCAACAGTTGCAACCACTTTTTTTAGAGCGTGAGTTACAGCAATATCAACAAATCTTAGTTACCAATGTCTCTCTCTTGGTCGCTTTGCTGGCAGTTGGGACATTGGGCTACCACTTCATCGAAAAATGGAGCTGGCTCGATGCGCTCTATATGACTGTGATTACCTTTGCCACAATTGGCTATGGAGAGACTAATCCTTTAGATGCTCGGGGACGTATATTTACGATTACCCTGATCATTATGGGTGTGGTAAGTTTCAGTTACATTGTGACTCAGTTTACGACTGCGATCGCCAACGGGCATATTTACAACATCTTTCAGGCTAGGCGGCAACGAAAAGTGATGGAGTCTCTAAATCAACATTACATAGTCTGCGGATTTGGTCGCACAGGGCGGCAAGTCACCGCCGAATTTGCTGCCGAGGGAAATATTGACTTTGTTGTCATTGACAGTGATCTTGAGACAATTACTCAAGCTGAACAATCTGGATATCTGGCTGTACAGGGTGATGCAGCGCTTGATCAAACCTTACTTTTTGCAGGAATTGAACGCGCCCTATGCATTGTCGCGGCGCTGCCCTCCGATGCCGAAAATCTTTACACGGTTTTATCGGCAAAAACGCTAAACCCACAGATTAGGGCGATCGCGAGAGCCAGCACCGAAGAATCAATGCAAAAACTACGGCGGGGCGGTGCTGACGAAGTGATTTCCCCTTACATTACGGGAGGCAAACGTATGGCGGCAGTTGCCTTGCGCCCGCAGGTGATGGATTTTGTCGATGGCATCATCGCTGGCGAAAATCGGTCATTTTATATTGAGGAATACCGCATTGATGACCCCAGCTATGTGGGTATATCGCTTAAAAAAGCCAGCTTGCGATCGCAAACTGGCGTATTGGTATTGGCAATTCGGCGGGAGGATGGACACTTGATTGCGGGTCCTGATGGGGATACGGAAATTCGGCAAGGTGACGTGCTGATTTCGATGGGAACACCTGAACAATTAAGAGCCTTAAACCAGATTCTCAGTCCCCTTTCTGCGAAAAATAAGTTTTTGCGACTGCCACGCAATCATTAATAAAAAAAGCGCGGCGATCGCCGCGCTTTATACCAAATAAAGAAATGGCGGAGCCATTTCTTTATTTGAAAACCCATACTGGGTTTGGTTTTCAATTCACAAAAGTGTGACTACACTTTTGTGAATTGGTATTAATCTTTTTGGGGCAAGTAAAGAAATGGCTCCGCCATTTCTTTACTTGATATTAGAAATTCATTTCTGCGGCTTGAACTTTTTCGACTTGCTTCTTCTTCAATACCAACAAGATTTGGGTCACGATTACAGAAGCAAAGAATGCCAACAACCACTGAACACGGCGAGGATCTTGCAACACAATTTCACCATCATGTTGTCCAAATCCACCCACATTGGGGTTAGTCGTCAAGGCTGAGCCAACCGTAACTTCACTACCAGGCTCGACAATCAAAGTTGCACCAGCAGGAACTGACTCAGTAGCAACACTGCCATCAGTAGTTTGCACCGAGATCTGATAACCACCGTAGATACCTTCATCTTCATTAGGCTCGATAGAACTAATTTGGGTAACTAGACCAGAAACCGATGAAGTGTACTCATTGTTATTGCTCTTTTCACCTGTTGGATACACTTGACCACGCCCACGGTTGCCGCCAGCATGGACAGCATATTTAAGAAAGTGAACATTTTTGTCCTTAGCAGGATCAGGAGAAAGCACTGGGAAAGTAATCTCAGGATATTCATCTCCAGATATTGGTCCTACCAAAACGATATTTTCTTGGGTATCGCTATAGGGTTGGTAGTAAATATCCTTAGTCTTTTCTTTCATTTCTTCAGACAAGCGATCTTCAGGAGCAATTTTGAAGCCTTCGGGTAATACAAGTACCGCGCCGACATTCAAGCCTGTCTTACTTCCGTCCGCGGTAACTTGTTGTAAGTTGTGGTCATAGGGCAGTTTAACCACCGCTTCAAACACAGAATCAGGCAGTACAGACTGAGGCAACTCTAGTTCAATCCCTTTTTGAGCAAGATGGCAGTTAGCACAAACGATCTTGCCTGTGGCTTCACGGGGTGTCTTGTAGGCTTCCTGAGCATAGTATGGATAGGCGTTAGCAGATTGGACATTCAGTCCAAACAGTAATGTCAAGCTTGTGAGGATGCTTAGGCTAAATCCTAAAAGCAAACGACTAACTGGTAAAAAAGCTTTTTTCATGTATAAGTTCAAATGTAAATTGCATTGTCTATTTTGATGGCGCAGCGTAGTCGCGCCATCAAAAAAAATTATTAAGACCACCAAGGAGCGTCATTGGTGCGGAAATCAGTTTCTGTCCATGTGCTGAACTGCACAATGTCATCGGCAACTGTGGCATGGGCAAGTGCGAGCGACAATGGCGCAGGACCACGAACGACCTTGCCCTCATTGTTGTATTGCGAACCGTGGCAAGGACAGATAAATTTGTTTTCAGCAGCATTCCAAGGTACAACACAGCCAAGGTGCGTACATACGGCATTTAAGCCATAGGATTCAATTTCTTTGGTGTCCGTCACCACGATATATGTGGGATCACCCTTTAGCCCTTGAGCCAGTTCGCGATCGCCTGCTTGATGGTTTGCCAAAAATGCCGAAGCAAGAATGTCTTTGCCAAGGGCATCTTTAGCAGCTACACCACCGCCTGCGCCACCTTTAGAAGGGGGGACAAAATAGGCAGCTACAGGATAAAGAGCAGCAAGAGATGTGACGGCAGCAGAACCCCCTAAAATTAGGTTCATAAATTGGCGACGACCCATGCTGGGAACATCGGCGGGTACAGAAGCTTGACTCATAGGATTTGACTAAGAACTTTATCTAAGAAATATTTCATTTTGTGGCTGTCGCCGCTTGTACTAGTACCACAGCCCCTTGAGGCTTTGTATATTCCCCAAAATTTTTTAAAGGCTGGCTACGCTAAAAAATTTTGGGAGTTTTAGGAAAGCGCAAAGCGCTGTAAAACTGGCGACAGCTATATATATTGCTGCTTACCATGATATCGACAATCCTTGGACTTCTAGCGAGTTGAATTGCTACGAAATGTTAAGAACGCCAAGTGCAACACTTGGCGTTTACTCAAACCGAAGAAATTTTTAGAAGCGCGGCTCCGCCGCGCTTCTAAAAATTTCTTCGGTCAGTTAAAGAGTGGCAACGCGAAGCGTTGCCACTCATCTTCTAGTTTTTAAATGAAGAAATGGCATAGCCATTTCTTCATTTGGTATAACTTGTCTGGCTACAGCTATATTTAGGCTAGGTTAATGCGGAAATTCTTGAGACTAGTTTTTTGACCGTATGAATGATAAATCATCTTCCAACTTTTCTAAATATAGAATCCTCGGCTTGGTTGGCCGCGGACAATTTGGCAAGGTTTTGTGTGCGCGGATGCGCGATACGGGCAAATTGGTGGCGCTGAAAGAACTGGAAAATAAGCGCTTTCCCACCAGTAAACTACTCCGAGAATTACGTTTTTTGTTAACCCTACAGCATGACAACATCGTTGCTTGCATGGCGCTCGTCCATCATCAAAAATATCGCTATCTGGTGATGGAATACTGCGAGGGCGGAACTTTGCGCGATCTGATGAACCAAAACAAGTCTTTATCAGTACAGCAATGTTTTGCCTTAGTTAACGATATTTTGCTAGGTCTAGAACACGCCCATGAGTCAAGCGTTATCCACTGTGATATCAAACCCGAAAATGTTTTATTAAATGTGACTGCCACAGGTTGGCAAGCCAAAATTTCTGACTTTGGGATCGCCAGACTGAGCCAAGAGATTAACGAGGACAGCAATAATACAGGTTCCCCTGGCTACATGGCTCCTGAAAGATTTTATGGACAATTTTCCGTTGGTTCCGATCTCTATGCTGTGGGGATTATTTTGTATGAGCTTTTGGTGGGAAAACGTCCTTTTTCGGGAATGCCATCGGAGCTAATGAATGCCCATCTTAACTATCGGGTGATTATTCCTGAGTTTTTACCGCGATCGCTTGCGGCGATCATCACGCGCTCCCTTGAGAAGCTGCCGAAACGACGCTATAGCTCGGCTAGTGAAATGCGAAAAGATCTAGTTACGGTCTTCCAGTCGGAGGACTTTAGCAAATTTCAGACGGGACTAGAAGAAGAAAGATCGGCAACGATTTCTTTCTCTCAGAAGTCCCCCTTCTTTGCCCAGAGAGATCTATCGCAAGGAGTTGTAGCCATTATTGGCACTGAAAAGTCAAGGTTTTACAGTACCTCCAAATCCACGATCAATTGGCATAGCCTATCTCTTGATCAAGAGGAGCAAATCATTAAGTCTGAGCATGAAATCCGCGCGATCGCTTTTGCCCGTAAGACTTTATTTGTATTGACCAAGCACTCGATCTATCAGTTTACGCAGGGCAAGCCCAGATTTTTATACCAAGCATCTCCCGATCAGGCTTTTGACTGGGCGGTTTCTCCTCAAGGAGATTGGTTGGCAATATCTACAGGTAAGCAATTAGAAATTCGCAATTTGGTCTATGGTCGAGCGATGCGGCTAGAGTTTTCTTCAAGGGCTTTAAGCTGCATCATTGCTGTTGATCGACATCACTTATTGGCGATCGCCAATAAGCCTGATACTCAAGAAAGTCGCGCTGTGATCATTTCGCGGCGATGCAACATCATGCAAAGACTATCTTTGCCGATTCAAGTTGGCTCGGGTATTGCCACTTTTACACGCGATCGCGTTTTACTCTTAGAAGCCGACAATCGCCACAATATCTACCTCCTCGACATCAAGCCCTATCGCCTCTCCCGCCTGACGCTGCCCCATGCCGCCTCAATAATGACGGCAACTCCTTGGGGATATGCGCTGGCTGGTAATTATAACGAATACCAAACCATATTGATGTTGTTAGATCTGCGCGGTAACAGCATTGGCAATTTAATTATTGATGGCGAGGTTACGGCGATCGCGCCCATTGCCATTAATTTGCTGGCGATCGCCACTGTGGAAGTTACGGGCTACAAAATATACGCGATCGACCTAAAAAAATTAGACATAGACCTAGTTTTCTAAACAAATGGCGGCGCGATGCGCCGCTATTTATTTCTATTAAAAAGCAGCGCGATGCGCTGCTTTTTAATGGCGTTAATATATTTGACACACCGAAGATCTAACCCTTCACCCCTAGCCCCTCTCCCGCAGGAGAGGGGAACAAGAAATTTAATTTAATATTTCTCCCCTTCTCCTGCGGGAGAAGGGGCTGGGGGATGAGGGCTGTGTTAGCGCCTTGTTAACGGAAATAAATAAATGGCGTAGCCATTTATTTGTTATTACAGTTGCAAAGCTGACGATCGCTTGCGTCTCGATGCTTCGGGCGATTGAATCGGCACAAACTCCCTCGGACTATCCGACAACTCTGGCTTCGATTCTAAATTGTTCGGATCATTTGATCCTTGGTTTATCTGGCGATTTACTCTCAAGATAATCCCCTTTGATGTAATCACGCGTGGAGTCGCCTCACTATCGTTGCTCACGATCACATCAGGCGGCGGAGGCAGAGCATCTTGCTGCTCTGCCGCTGGGGTCGCCATAGCGGCAACGATCTCCGCAGGACTAACCTCAATTTCCTGATCCTGTTGGGTTACTCGTGGTTCTTCAAAATCTTGATCTGCATCAGACTTACTTGAGTTGTACCGGTCAGAATTAAATCGCTCCGACTGCATACTGGGAGTAATGGCATTGGCAACCCGAGGCGCTTGTCCTGGCAGAGCCACAGTCACAATTACATTGCGAGGATCTTTTGGCTCCCGATCTATGAGTACTAGGGGCGAAACTCCGATTAATGAATAAACATCCTGTTCCTCTTCGGTCATCTCCACCACAATCAATTCTGGTGGTTCGATCACCTTAGTGCGAAGCTCACGCTTATTGGGGCGCTCAGGAATAGTCTCCACAACAGGCGGCGCAGTCACCTCAGCCACCTCTTCTGTCACATCGGCGATCGGTGCTAGCGATACCGCAGGAACGACATTGGGCAAAATCGTTGGATTTGGCAAGATTGTCGGGCTAATGCTGGGTAAAGATAGCTTAGTTGCCACAATGCGATCTACTACCGACTCCCTTTCCACTCGCGGCTCAAACCTTGCCTCAACCCGCGATCGCACTTCCACCACAGGCGCAGCCTTCTCCGATTCACGCAAATCTCGCGAATCTTTGAGCATGGCTCGCTTGCCACGACGGCGCAGATTGCCGCGTTCTTGGTAGCTAGGATGATTAACCAAATTCGGCTCCAGTCCGCCGCCCAAGTCCGAATCACCATCCTCATACTCAGATGTAAAATCAAGCTGATTAGATTGCTTCGACTCCCAAGTTCTGGCAGTCGCATCCACAGGCTGCCCCACCGCTTCCCCAGGTAAATGCATCAAATGCCCTAAACCGCCACAAGTGGCACAGGGACGACCAAACAGTTCATAGATGCTCTGTCCTTGACGCTTACGAGTTAGCTCGACTAACCCCAATTCCGTAAGCTGCGCAATTTGCGGACGCGATTTGTCTGATCGCAGCGACTTATTAAAATGCTCTAGCAACTGCATTTGATCGCGGCGCGTATCCATATCGATAAAATCGACAACGATTACACCTGCAATATTTCGCAACCGAATTTGACGCGCAATTTCCACGGCGGCTTCACAGTTTGTCCACAGAACCGTCTCGCGGGAAGTTTGCGATCTGGTAAATGAGCCAGAGTTAACATCAATTACCGTCAAAGCCTCTGTTGGCTCAATGATGATATAGCCGCCACTAGGCAGATCGACTCTCGGTTTCAGGGCTTCACGAATGCCTGCATTCACCCGAAAATATTCCAAAATCGGAGTGCGCTCACGGTGATGATCGAGCATCAATCCGCTAGGGATTTTGCCATCGCCCCAGTTGAGCAAATGCTGCTTGATGCGGCGTAAGCCATCATTGGAGTCGGTCACAATCCGATTGACTTCATTGCTATAAAGGTCACGCAGTACCCGTTGCACAAAATCCCGTTCCCGGTCTAGCAAAGTCGGCTGGCGGGTCGTAACAACATCTTGCTGAATCGTTTCCCATTGGCGTTGCAAATTATCCAGATCCTCAATAATCTGCTCCTCAGGCATACCATCAGCCTCAGTCCGCACCAAAATACCCATACCCGCAGGCTTAACTAAAATTGCCAAGGCGCGGAGGCGATTGCGTTCAGCTTCACTACGAATGCGACGGGACAAATTCACCCCCCGACCAAAGGGCAGAAGCACCACATAACGACCAGGCAAAGAAATATTACCTGTTAATCTAGGTCCCTTATTACCTGTTGGCTCCTTCATTACTTGGACTAACACGCGCTGTTGCGGTACAACCAGATCGCTGATCGAGCCAGACGATCGCCGCATTTTTAAAGGCCCTAAATCGGTAATGTGAATAAACCCATTGCGATCGCCATCGCCAATATTCACAAAGGCAGCATCAATACTCGTTAGAACATTTTCGACAACGCCCAAATACACATCACCAACTTGGTGAGTACCTGCGGCAACTACAATTTCCTCAATTTGATCTTCACTAAATACAGCAGCAATTCGATACTGCTCGGCAATAATTATCTGCTTTGGCATTCAATTTCCTCAGAATTTCTTCGATTCAAAAGCGCCAGTCTAAGAGTCTATCCACAGGCTTTTTCAAAATGTTTCTTATCCTAAATTTATAAGAAACACTTATAAAAGCATCGGCACTATCCCTAACTAATACCAATTCCCAAAAATGTAACTACACCTTTGTTAATTGAAAACCAGACCCAGTATGGGTTTTTAAATAAATGGCTCTGCCATTTATTTGCTTGGTATAACAGCCTAGAGACGCGGTTGTGAAGCCTGTAAAATTCAACGAGCCAATTAACAGGAGCAAGTAGCTGGGCATTATCAAAAACCAGATTCAAAAGCTATGGCGATCGCGATAACTTTTGGGGCTTTATATTTAATTGCGCCTAGCTCCTTAGAAAAAAATTTCGATCACAAGCGACCCTTTACCGACAATCTGGAACCTAGCCATGTAACGAGCTAGTAACGGATTAATCTGTCTACCCTGACATTACGATAGTGAGACATCTTGTCAAAGCATTTATCAAAACTTCAGAGTGTATAGCTGTCGCTAGTCTTGTTAGGAACCAAACCCAAACTCACCCATGAAGTCTATAAGAATCTTCAAGTGACTAGGCATAATTAAGAAACTAGAGCCGAGACCTATGGCATACGCGCAGCATCAGCCGCAGGTTTTAGGTTTTTATATTCTTAATTGAGCCTATCTCCTCAGATAAAACGTTGATACATCAATCTCCACTGTGATGGAGTAAAGATGGAATCTATGAAAAAATTGGCGAAATTCGTTAAAATCTAAGGCTATCTCTTAGACTGGTTCTTATTTAAACTATCCAGAATGTGCTTACACCATTCATCTTCAGCTTTCAGCTTATAGACAAAACAGTGTACTTGATGATTCAAGTTTATGATTTATGGTTTGTAAGCCTAGTTAATTCACGCCTAAATGCCTTTTAGCTAGCAATTAGGATAAATACATCTTAATACTATAGTGCAGCTTCGCAGCAATTCTCGTTACAAAACCAATTTTGGGGTTTTCAGCGCCATTGGTGCTGAAAACCCCAAAATTGGTTTTGTGAAAAGTCTAAATCACACAAGCAGGTCAGAACTTTTGTGAATTGGTATAAGTATTTCTTAATAGTGTTTTAATGTTGGTAGCATATTTCAGAGCAAGCTAAGGCTGGCTTCAAAAGTTGTAAAGGTGAGGATAAGTTTCTGGGTACGCGAGTAGTTATCGTTCGTCATGGTGAAAGTAATTTCAATATCCTCAGCAAGATCCAAGGAAGGGGAAATTACGATCGCCCAGAGTTACAGTCAGTTTTGACTGATAAAGGTCAACAGCAGGCTCGACTGGCGGGCAAAGCCTTGACTAATTTAAGTGTTGATATCGCCTATGCCAGCCCCCTAGTTCGCGCTCAGCAAACTGCCAAGCTGATCTTGTCCGAAAATTCTCAACCGCCAGAGCTATTCACAACCGAAGGATTGCTGGAAATAGATCTCAGTGAATGGGAATTGATGCTAGCCAGTGACGTACAGGAGCAGTTTCCTGAAAAATATCAACTTTGGCAGCATCAGCCAGAAAAATTTCAATTAGGCGATCGCTTTCCCATCGTGGAACTGTTCGAGCAGGCTAAATCCTTCTGGGCAGACATTTTAGTCAAACATCAACACAAAACTATTTTGCTAGTTGGTCATAGCGGCATCAATCGCGCCTTGATTTGTTCAGCGATCGGCATTCCGATCAATCTGTATCACCATATTCAGCAAGGCAATTGCGCGATCAGTGTCCTCAACTTTCAAGGTGCAAGCATTGCCGATGGCGTGCAACTAGAGTCCGTCAACCTGACCACCCACCTCGCCGAAGTCTCCGACTCACCATTACCGCCTTTCAAGAAAAATCATCACGGCTCCCGCCTGCTATTGGTAAGGCATGGGGAAACCGAGTGGAACCGCCAAAAGCGTTTTCAAGGACAAATTGACGTACCTCTCAATAACAATGGTCACGCTCAAGCTCGCCGTGCTAGCGAATTTTTAGCCAAAGTCAAGATCGATAAAGCCATCAGTAGCCCAATGCTGCGACCCAAGGACACCGCCCTAGAAATTTTGAGTAAGCATCCCCAGATCAAGCTGGAACTGCTTGATGAACTCAAAGAAATTTCCCATGGGCTGTGGGAAGGAAAATTTGAACATGAAATTGAGGCAGAATTTGCAGGACAGCTCGACCTATGGCAAGCGCAGCCCGAAACTGTGCAAATGCCTGATGGTGAAAATTTACAGCAAGTATGGGACCGAGTAGAAATCGTTTGGCAAAAAATTGTTGATTCAGTTCCCGATGGCGAGACTGCGTTAGTCGTTGCCCATGATGCTGTAAACAAGGCAATTCTTTGTTTATTGTTTGACTTTACACCAGAAAAGTTTTGGACATTTAAACAGGGTAATGGCGGCGTGAGTGTCATCGACTACCCTCAAGGCGCTCAGGGTAAACCAATTTTGCAGTCGGCAAATATCACAACCCACTTATCCGAAGGAGTGCTTGATCGCACTGCCGCAGGTGCGCTCTAAAGAGAGACGCATTTTCTGCTAACTTGGTGTAAGAGTTGCGCCGTAAAATAAAGAACCGATTTTCCAGTGCCGCGGCGCAGCCGCGTCACTGGAAATCTAGTTCTTTATGGAATTGCAGAAACTCAAAGTTTTTTTGTTTTAATATCTTGATTTAGAATTGCGGAGTTAAAAAAAGTGACTATTTTATTCCAACTACTGTTAGCAGCTTTCGTTTTGTTTTCTTTTGTCTTGGTGATTGGCGTACCTGTTGCCTATGCCTCACCTAGTTCTTGGAATCAATCCAAGCCTCTTTTATTCTTAGGTTCACTGATTTGGCTAGCCTTTGTCATCGTCATTGGCATCTTAAATTCTTTCGTTGCTTAGTGCTGCCCAGAAGTAGCGCTTTCAAAATCCTAGAATTTAGTGGAGGCGCTTCGCGCCTCCACTAAATTTTGTTATTCAAGTATAAATTGAAGGTAAAAACTCCCATGTCCGTTTTTGAAGGTAGCTTTACTAATACCGACAGTCTAAAATTTGCAATTGTTACGGCTCGATATAATGATTTGATTGTGGGAAAGCTCCTCAAAGGCTGTCAAGATTCTTTGTTGCGGCACGGAGTTGATGTTTCCGAAAGCGGTAGTCAAGTTGACTATGCGTGGGTTCCTGGCAGTTTAGAAATCCCAATGGTAGCCAAAGAACTGGCGGCTTCAGGGCGCTATGATGCGCTCATTTGTTTGGGAGCAGTCATTCGTGGAGATACGCCCCACTTTGATTATGTGGCTAATGAGGTTTCTAAGGGCGTAGCGGCGGCGGCTTATCAGACAGGAGTGCCGATTGTGTTTGGGGTGCTGACCACTGACACGATGCAACAGGCGCTAGAACGCGCTGGCATTAAAAGTAATAAGGGATGGGAGTTTGGTATGAGTGCGATCGAAATGGCGAATCTGATGCGCCAAATTCGCGCTAAACAATAAATCCTGCGCTCTGACCTTGGGAAGCTTGCCAACTGCGGGCATCGTAATATAAATCTTCCAAGCAAATACTACCCAGCGCATCTTTAAACTTGCGATCTAGTCGCTGCCAGAGAGCAAATGTGACCCAGTCAGAGGCTTGCTTCTCTTGGGGTGTTAATCTTGGCAGAGGACGGGTATCTTCGCCAACTGCCGATAGGATTTCGCCGAGGGAAATATTTTTGGGCGATCGCTTTAATCTATATCCACCCTGCACACCGCGCGCCGACTCCACGAGGTCAGCATGACGCAGAGAAATAAGTATTTTTTCTAAATAAGGTGCAGGGATAGACTGGCGATCGCTAATTTCTCGAACTGAGACAGGTTTACGTTTTGCCCAAACCACCAGATCGAGCATTGCTTTCACACTGTAATGACCTTTTCTGGTTAGTTTCATAATTTTAATTAAGCGCATTGTACTTGTGTTTAAAAAAGAAATGACAAATCAACAGGAGCAGGCAACATTTCGCCGCCGCGCCAATCTAATATTTGCACCAAAATCAAATAACCCACTCCTAAAATCACGGCAACAAAGCCCGTTAAAACCGATATCCACTGCGATCGCTGCATATTTTTATGATAAATTTTTCTGGTTGCCAAACTAGTTTGCTAAATTTGATTTTCTTGCTTACAAGTCTTGATCTGATAAATTTGCCTGTTTCATAAAATGCCTCAAAAGCCCAATTTTCAGAGATTTGTTTGCATGAATGGGTATAGAGATCTTATTAGCATTATCAAGATGACCGTAAATGTGATGACTACCTTGGATTCTCAAGAGTACCCAACCTTTCCTCTCCAATATTTTAGCGAAATCTTTGCCAGAAGCTGATTTCACACAGCAGTATCTACAACCCTAATATTGCTCTGATTTCCAAATAGCTGGGTATCAACATCTACGCATAAACATCCTTCAACTGCCTCGTACAAGTTCTGAAGAAGTTCTTCAAAAGTATCACCTTGGGTTGCACATCCAGCGATCGCAGGAACTTCCGCCCAGTAACCACCTTCTTCTGCTTCGTGAATAACAACTTTAAGTTTCATTTGATTTTGTCTGCAATGGTTTACAGCCTATTGAGGCTTTGAGTAGTACAGAAATATTTTTGAGAGCGGCGCGAAGCGCCGCTCTCAAAAATATTTCTGGGTTTTAATTAAGCGCAAAGCGCTGTATGTTGTTCTGATCCTAGTCTTAGATATTTAAATCATATCAAAACACAAAGTAAAGACGACAGATGGTTGTCGCTAAGCCGAACCTAAAGACAATCCTAATCTACAGTATAAAAATATTATCTGTTGTTCTATCTAAGTGATTTGGTATTACACGACAAGAAGATATTTGAATAAAAAATAAGCTAAAAGTTCTGGCGGTTATGTGGATTCGCAAAAATGTACAAGACTAACTGCTATTATCCCTCTTGAAATATGTTTGAGATTAATATTTAACAAAGTTTGTTAGATATCAATCTACTAAAGTTCTATTTTGATAGGAACAAACCTCTCCATCTAGCCGTCCTAGCTCTTGAAAGTAAACGCATAATCTTTAGATTTATGTGCCGATTTAAGTCAAGTAGGAGCGAGTAGTTGATGAGTTATAGCCTATCTTGGTCAACCAGCATCGGGGGGTACATACCCTCCAACTCCGTGTCCGTTGATAAGCTCCCCATTGTTGAATTGGTACAGTTGTGCCAAACCGAAGCGCAAACTAATCGTTCTGCGTTCGCTGAGCTTATGCAACGAAATCAATCTTACGTCGATCAAGTCTTATACAAGCTCGCTCCTGATTGGCAAGACAGGGCTGATCTTGCTCAAGAAGTTTGGTTGCGGGTGTATCGCAACATCAAGCGATTGCAAGAACCTGAAAAGTTTCGGGGCTGGTTAAGCCGCATTGCCACCAATTTATTTTATGACGAGTTGCGGAAGCGCAAGCGGGTTGGAAATTCTGTTTCTCTGGATGCGCCCTTTAAGTCTGGTGACGGAGATGAAATGACATGGGATCTCCCTAGTACTGCGCCTAGTCCGATTGAAACCATGTCTACGCAGGAGTTTTATGAGCAGCTTCGCCTTGCGATTCAAGACTTACCTGCTAGTTTTCGCGAAACAATTGTGCTTCGCGAGATTCAGGGGTTACCCTATGAAGAAATCGCTGAACTAACGGGCGTATCCCTTGGTACAGTCAAGTCACGCATCGCCAGAGCAAGATTAAAGTTACAAGCTCAATTGCAGCCATATTTGGCGAGTAATTGAGCAAGAGGGTATCCGAATTATGAATGTTAATCAAATTTTTGAAGATGATAGGGCGACTCCTGAAGAGCGCTTTGAACTATTGAGTGCTTACATAGATGGTGAGGTTACAGAGCAAGAAGAACAGCTAGTTGAGAAATGGCTGTCCGATGATGTTAATTTGCGCCGCCTCTATCAACAGCAATTAAAATTGCGTCAACTTTTAATTGAACTGCCTGTACCTGTAGCCGCCAACTCATCGGTAAAAACGGAAACTGAAGTAATGGTTAGTCGCGTCTTTGCCGAAATTGATAGGCGATCGCAACGACGCAAGTGGAAAATAGCTGGTATCGGCTTGGTTGCCGCAACTGTGGTGGGGATATTTGGATCGATATTTACGATTAATAGCAGTCCGCAGTTCAGCCCTGTCGCAAATAACATAAGACCGACAGCACCAGTCGCTGAAGAGCCTGTTTTGATAGCGATGGAAGAGCCGCTTGTACCTTTACCCAAGTCGATGGTGACAAAGTAAAAAAAATTAATGGTGCGAGCTTAGCCTGCACCATTAATTTTTTTACTTTCGGAAAACCGTCAGCTGAAGAAGGATTCAAAGCATCGAAGTTTTTTGTAGAATCTAATTACAAGTGGTAGCAAAAAAATTTATGAGAGACCAAGATAAGAAATCTCGTTATAGGCAACCTTTGATCTATGCATCAATGCTTCTGTTGGGAGTTGTTTTGGGTGCTTGGGCAGTTGTGTCTGGTGTCAGGTCGCCAAATGTAACCGCCATTACGCCTTTGCCACAGGTTGCCTCATTGTCACCCGCGATCGCGCAGGATGATCGCAGCAAGTCCATATCGGTTCCCCGTAACTATGTGGTCGATGCTGTCAATCGCACAGGACCAGCCGTAGTCAGGATTAATGCTTCTCGCACAGTGGCTTCCAATCAGCAGATACCTGAAGCTCTTCTAGAAGATCCTATGTTCCGTCAGTTTTTTGGTGATCAACTGCAACGGATGCCCAAAGATAGAGTGGAGCGTGGCACTGGTTCAGGATTCATTATCAACAAAGAGGGCGACATCATCACCAATGCTCACGTTGTTAGTGGAGCTGATAAGGTGACGGTAGTCCTCAAGGATGGACGGCAACTGGAAGGCAAGGTGCTGGGCAGTGACGAGTTGACCGACATTGCGGTAGTCCAAGTTAAAGCGGACAATCTGCCAGTGGTGAGCCTTGGTAGCTCAGAAAGTTTGCAGCCAGGCGACTGGGCGATCGCAATCGGCAATCCTCTCGGTCTGGACAATACCGTGACTGCGGGTATCGTGAGTGCGATCGGCAGAAATAGTGGACAGATCGGCGTAACAGACAAACGCGTTAGCTTCATCCAAACTGATGCGGCGATCAATCCTGGAAATTCTGGGGGACCTTTGCTCAACCAAAATGGCGAAGTAGTGGGTGTGAACACAGCGATTATCCAGGGCGCTCAAGGTTTGGGCTTTTCAATTCCCATTGAGACGGCTCAGCGTATTTCCAAACAGCTGATTCAGAGTGGCAAGGTGAGCCGCGCCTATTTGGGTATTCAGATGCTCACAGTTGATGCCAATGTGAAGCGTCAAGTTAATCAAGACGCTGAGCTAGGAATTCAGCTTTCTGAAGATAAGGGTGTTTTGATTACTCGGGTGGTGGATGCATCACCTGCGGCAAAGGCAGGGGCAAAAAAAGGTGACTTAATCACTAAGCTCGATAATCAAAACATTTTATCTGCTGATCAAGTTACTCAATTAGTGGAATCTCGTGCTGTCGGCGATAAGATTCAATTAGAGATTCGCCGTAATGGTCAGCCAGTTGTCTTGAGTGTAGAAACTGGACAGTTTCCTCAGAAGTTCCCTGAATAGCTTCTGCTAAATAACACTAAACAAAGAAATAGCATGGTTATTTCTTTGTTTAAAAATCCATACTGAGGTTGGTTTTAAATTTACAAACATTGTATTTATAGTGCTTTGCGCTAACTTAAAATACAGATAAAATCTTGAAAGCGGCGAGACGCGCCGCTTTCAAGATTTTATCTGTATCCCTTAAAGCTTTCATAGGCTATATGCTTTTGGGGTTTTTAAATTCACAAAAGTGTGACTACAATGTTGGTGAATTTGGATGAGTTGGAAGGAAGTATAATAAGCAGGCAAAAATGTGGCTATGATGACCTATTCCTAAAATGGACTCCTTAGAACACCTACAAGATTTAACTGTTGTGGAAAGTGAGCGAATTGATCACTTTCTGGTTTTGCAAGATCCGCAGGGTCAGCAGAGCGTTAATCTAAGTCAAAAGAATTATATTTTAGGTCGATCGCCTGAAGCCGATATTATTTTGCGATCGCAGTCAGTATCTCGAGAACACGCCACATTATCAGCAATTTCGATAAATCCTTTAGATTATGTTTTTCAGATTAGTGATGGAACCTCTGAAAGTGGAAAAAGTACCAATGGGCTAATAATTAATGGAGATGTGCGCGATTCGTGGGTGTTGATGCATGGAGATGAGATCATTTTTAGCAGCAATACACTGGCAATTTACCGCATATCTCCAGAGCCGCCCTATGCTAGTGGCAAAATGGGGATTTTTCTGGAATGGCTATACGAGTTAGCCCAGAGAGAACGCAAGCTTGGCAGGTTTAGTATTGCCGAAGGTTACTTAAATCAAGTTTTAGCGATTAGCCAAAGACTATATGGCGAGAGACAGCCTCAAGTCGCTAACTGCTTACTAGAAATTGCTACTCTTAACTTTTCCCAGAACCTATTTGATAAAGGCGAGGCTTTATTTTTAGAAGGGATTGAAATTTTAAGAAAGGCATTAGGTGTTGGTCATCCTGATGTGACTAATGTAATTAAAGAATTAGCCTCAATTTATAGCAGTCAAACAATGTATGAAAAAGCAGAATTTTTATTACTACAGGTCTTAGAAATTAAGCAAAATATATTTAATAATGAACATCCAGAAGTTGCGGTTAGCTTCGTAGATCTGGGAGCTATATGTACTAGCCAAAAACGCTATCAATTAGCTAAAATTTATTATAGGAATGCGCTAAAAATCTATAAAAAAGTATTGAAGGCTGGACATCCCGATATTTTGTATGTTCAGAAGAAACTGACAAGTATCAAGAAAAAATTGCGCCCTAAGTGGCTATCCCCCAGTCTATTAATTCCTGCCTCGCTGATATTTTTGTCAGGGGTAATTGTCTATTCATTTTACGCACCCAGACCAGACCTAACTTGTGTCAAAGTTTTAACTGATGGGAGTACAAAATCAATTTCTGGAGACGAGTGCCGCCGTATTAGTAAATAATAAGGGGTGCGCGGCAAAGCCGCGCCCCCCTTATTTAGTATAAAGAAATGGCTACGCCATTTCTTTATTTGGTATTACACGGCAGAACCAGTGAGAAATACAAAGCTAGAAGCATTCAAGCCAGATGTATCGACATTTGAGAAAGTGGCGATTACTTTCAACATATTGTTACTGCCATCCATAACAGAAATATTGTTGCCAGAACGAACAATATCCGCCAGACCAAAGCTTGCATTTTGGAAACCGATCACATCAGTACCAATTTGGAAGTCAGCAATGGTGTTAGCACTCGCTGGTACATCGCCGTTGAAGATCCAGAATTGATCAGCGCCTGCACCACCTGAGAGTAAGTTGCCGCCGCCTTCGCCAGCGAAGAACTTGTCAACACCGTCACCGCCGAGAGCGCGATCGCCACTGCCGAGGAAGAAAGTATCATCGCCAGCGCCGCCAGACATACGGTTGTTGCCCTTGCTTTCTGTGGCTTCAAAGATATCGTTATCAGATCCACCGAAGACGCGATCGCCTTGGCTGACAAAAATAATGTCGCTGGCACTACCTGTATCAATGCGGTTGTTGCCGACCGCAAAGGATGGATTAAATAGCAGATCCACTTTGTCAGTACCTGCGCCTGTGAAGACGATATTGCTGCGTCCGTCAAAGGTTTGACCATTGATGGCAAGCAAATCATCGTTATTAATTGAGCCAACGCCAACGAGTTTGGCTTCAGCAACAACTTGATTAGCTTCCACTTCAAACTGGCTGACAATCTGGGGAGTGCGGCTGATGATCAAATTAGGATCGGCTTCCAATTCGGCACGGGTGTAAGGCTTGATACCGTAGGTGGTGACGGTTAGCTTTTGGGTAATAGGATCGATGTCAAACTCTGTCCAACCGTAGGTTTGAGTTGCTACATAATCGCCTTTTAGCAATTTTGCCTTGATTAAGCCATTGGCTTGAGCGAGGTTGTTGTTGAGTCCGAGAGGATCGTAGCCAAGAGGTGCTAAACCGCCATCGACAATGGATTTAATAAAGTCATCCTTGTCATTGAGCGCACTATCTGCGTCATTTGCCACAGGGAGAGAATCGTAGAAAGCTTTGCCGTTAGCATCAAGGATGCCAGCCGCAACTGCAAGATCGGCAACTGTGGGGCCAAAAGGGGCATCGAAAGCAACCGAGCCAGTGGTAATTTCAAAGGCATTGGTAGCAATTTGCGCTTGACCGACCCCTAGCTGATAGGTGAGGTTATTAACCAATGTGCCGTGAATATCGGCGGCGATAAAGACAACGTTATTGATCTTGTTGTCATCAATGAACTTGAGGATTTCCGTGCGTTCAGCAGCATAGCCTTCATAGCGATCGCTTGCTGCGAGTACACCGAGATTTTGCACTGGTTCAGGCAAATTGATGAACTTCCAAGTCACGCCATCTTTTTGGGCTTGTAGCAAATCGCGCTTGAGGTCTTCCACTTGAACGCGACCGAGGAATGTCCGAGAGGGATTAAAGGACTGCGCTAAAAATGTGCCAACTTGAACTTGGTCGGCGAGGTTCGTGACGTTGGTTAGTCCAAGGTCGCGGAAGGAACGGGCATCGAGGACAATGTTTACGGCATCGGAGCCGTAGGTATTGGCGCGGTAAAGTTTGCGTTCGTTAGCAGTGCGAGCGTCACCTGTGGCTCCGTAAAATTCATCACGGATGGGGTTGTACTCTTGGAAAGATTGCAAACCATTTTCATAGAGGGGCGAATCATTGACTAGTCCTGAGGTTGCGCCAAACAAAGCTTGATTGGCGGCGGATAGGGTCGAGGCATCTTGACCACCTTGGAAGTCATTAACGACTTCGTGATCGTCAATGGTTACCAAAACAGAAGTCGAAGCGCGAAGCTCTGCCCAGAAGTTTTGCCCAAAGCGATCGCCATAGACTTCACTATGTTTGGCGCGGTACTCGTCAAGGGTGGTGACTTGATCTTTTTCAGTACCATCAGCGTTAAGAACGGCAGGAGAAGCAAAGTCAGCGTAGATGGTGTCGCCCAGTTCCACAAAGAATCTCAGGTCGCGTTCATCGGCATTGGCGATCGCAGGGTAAGGCGCAATTTCACCACGCCAGTCGCCAGCAACTCCAAAGCGTAATCCTGATTGCTTGCCGATCGCTGCCGCCGTGCTGAATTTACCAGTGGCAGTCACTCCAGCCGCATCGGTGACACGATAAAAGTAATCAGTATCGGCGGTTAGCCCTGTGACATCAACCTTGACGGGTTGCAAGGGATTGGTAACTGTGGCATTTTTAGTACCAGCGATCGCACTGAAATCGGCAGTTGTGGAATATTCAAACTTAACCGCACCAGCGATCGCGCTGCGAGTCCAGAGTACAGTCGAGTTTTGAGTAGTATCACCACTCGCCACACCATTGACTAAAGAATTGGGATTAGCGGCAATATCAGCGCTCAGGGTAAGGATTTGTGTAAATTGGGTAGGGCTGAAGTTGTTGTCGCTGACCAACACAATCGACTGACGACCATCGGCAAGCTTGGGTCCAAAGGCGATGCCTTCGATGTTGTCTGTGCCAGTGGGCAAATTCAAATCATCAAGATTGAGAACTAAGCGCTTTTGGACAGGGGCGATCGCGGCAAATTGATCGGTGGTTAAGCTGCTTAGCGAATCATTAAAACTAATATCAGTTGCGCCTTGCAAGGTGATTTCGTAAATCTTGATCGTGTTGCCAGTGCCAACTGCACCCACTGCAAAGGAGCGCTCCACCGCTAACAAAGTGCCGCGATCGTCGATCGCCAACAAATCCACTAAACCATTAGTGGCAAATTGACCAGCAGGATTAGGCGCGATCGCCACAGGATCGGTGACATAGAGATATTCCTTTTCGGGCTGACCACTGATCAGGTTGTACTGAATAATGCGCGATCGCGAACCATTGTTAACGGTCGCAGGTAATCCATCTTGGATCAGCGCATTTTCAGTTGCGGTGTAGAGTGTCTTTTGATTGGGGGCGATCGTTAAGCTCTCAAAAGCCAAGTTATTGCGAACGCCAGCCGTTTGAGTATCGCCAGTATTGACCGTGCCACTGTTGTTGGTATCAACCACCACAGGCGAGAATTTTTTAGGAACAGGCAGCGATCGCACTTCTTGACCAGTCGTTAGCGAAAACTCCTTAATAAAAGGATCGCCAACGCGACCAGCGCCAAGATTTACTTCACCTTCCGAAGAAATGAACACTGTGCCATTCTTGGTTAAGGCAATCCCTTCAGGATCGAGAGAGTTTGCGGCAAAAGGATTACCACTAGCATCTTTTAACTGAACTACATTGGTGAACGTGACCGCATTTGTCACAGCATCGAGAGTGAAGGTATAAAAACGCGCATCGGCAGAGCGATCGTCTGAGATTGCATAGTAGCGATTATTGGTTGCGTCATAAGTCACACCAGACAAGCCGCCCACGGTTACATCCACACCATTAATTTGCGCGGCGGCTCCAGTCGGCACAAAGCCCGTCGCAAAGGTGGTATTTCCCAACAAATTCGCCTCAGTCAAGGTCTTACCTGCTGGGGTTGCGCCCACCTGTACATCTGCATAAATCAGGCGATGATCAGAACTAGGGAACGGGAAAGTGCCAACAGGTGCAAAGTTAGGATCGCTATTAAGTGGCCAATAGACCGCCGAATTAGTGATTTGCAAGTCGCTTGAAGGCAACACATAATCTGTTCTCAAGTTACCTGGAGCGGGATTATCATTGAAGTCAGCAGTATCAAAGGCAGGATTACCTTTTTGGTTAACATTCGCGCCTGCTTGCAAATCAGATTGTTGCGCTCCGCCCAAACTGGCTGGGACAAAATTAGTATTAATGTTCGGATTTAGCAGCAATTGACGAATGGCATTATTAAAGCTGTCTCCATCACGGGGATCAGCATTTTGATCGCCCATAATTACGAAGCTAGAACCATTGGCAATACCGCCAGAGCCACCTTGATCATCGTAGATGTAGCCGCCCTTGTTTGGGGTAATGTAGTCAGCCCAAAAACGAATTTCATCGGAATTGCGCTTGCCATTGCGGTCTTCAGTGCCATCAAAAGTTGGTGGTGTAGGATGGCTCAGCAATAAATGAACAGTCTCGCCATTGACCTTAATTGGCACATCCCAATGACTCTTAGAAGATAGACGCAATACGGCAATTTCTTCAGGAGCATAAAAACCATTCAGGTTCTCATTGACAGGAGTTGCAGGATTGTCAATGGTGGGATCGTTGGTGAGCAGGTTGTTCGGCATATCTTTCCAAAGGAAATTCTGGAAAGTGCGAATATTTGCGGTGTCAATCTCATACTTAGAGAACAACAACATCCCAAATTGTCCAGGGAATTGACCAAACCCAAAAGAGTCATCACCATATCCTGCTGCACCGACAGTTGTCACCGCCGTACCATTATTATTTAAGTCAAATCCTGATGAAATTCCAGTATTTGATGGCGCAATGTAAACAAAAGGATAATCAACAGGATTAGCACCATTTTGGCTAACTCCTAAATAGTTTTGTTGCAAAAGTTGCACAGGTTGCAATGGATTTGCTGATACATAGTCAAATTCATTGATTAGCAACACATCAGGATTATTGCGTTGAATAATTTCGGCAACTGCTTTTGCCTGAGCGTTATTTGGAGTTGAAAGATCAGTAACTAACTGTCCTTCAGCATTGCGATTTAGAGAAGCATTAAACTGAGAAAAACGTACAGATGTCGTTGTCATTTTATTTGTGTGAAGTGAGTTTAGCTATAGCCAATTAAAAACAGTAATCACATCTGCTGTGATCAATTATCAGGAATAAGAGTGAATCAGCTAAAACTCTAGAACCTTTGTTTAATAAAGAAGGCAAGCTTTAGTTGCGCTTTATTTATATCTAGGCAATTAATACCAACTAATTAATTAGTTGGTAGAAGCAATCTAAATTGGATAGAACTTACCGTCACTATTTTTATTAGTGATGAAGGTGTTATTTGGATGTAAAGACTTAACCTTGAAATAACACTATATCTTTAGAGATATGCAAATAGATAATATATCTAGAACCTCTAAACTAAGGTTTAGGTTTGATTATGGATTAGTTAAGACTGGCAAGAAATCCTATTGTCACAAGCTTTTATAAGCATTAATTTATGTAAAGAATTGAATGATCCAGAGAAACTTTTAAGCGAGAGCATCTCACTACAGAATTAGAAATTAAAAACCAAGAATTAGCGGCGCTTCGCGTTGCCATGTCAAATTTTTCACTGGGAAGGGTGCAGCTCCAACGCCTAAAGCTATCTTATGCCAAGTAAAGAGATGGCATAGCCATTTCTTTACTTAAAAACTTATACTGGTTTTGGTTTTTAATTCATAAAAGTGTAGTCACACTTTTGTAAATTGGTATTAAATCTAAATTTATGAGAGATATTAAAAAATTTTTAAGTTACGCGATCGCCTCTTTAATGTGCTGCTGGCTAGTCGCGGCTTGCGGTCAGACGGAGACTGCCAACAGCCCCAGCACAGCTAGCAATGGCGCGATTCCCATCGGCATTGCCGTGGCTCAGTCTGGCAATGTGGCGCTGCTAGGACAAGAACAAGTG
Organism: Oscillatoriales cyanobacterium CG2_30_44_21; assembly: GCA_001873375.1. Lineage (GTDB taxonomy): Bacteria > Cyanobacteriota > Cyanobacteriia > Pseudanabaenales > Pseudanabaenaceae > Pseudanabaena. The sequence continues at coordinate 23,160 of MNZA01000223.1, read as the reverse complement.
ACAGGCGCAAAGATTGCGGAAACCTATTTCAATCAGCAGGGCGGCATTAATGGCACACCGATTCGTTTGGTTTTTCAAGACACCACAGGTGATGAGCAAGGCACAATCAACGCATTTAACAGTTTAATTTCGCAGGATAAGATCGTGGGCATTGTCGGTCCAACCCTGTCGCAACAGGCTTTTAGCGCTGACCCGATCGCGGAACGGGCAGGAGTTCCTGTCATTGGACCTTCTAATACTGCCAAAGGAATCCCTGAGATTGGCAAGTATATCTCCAGAGTATCGGCTCCTGTGGCAGTAGTTGCTCCCAATGCGATCGCCGCCGCCCTCAAAATCAATCCGCAAATTAAAAAAGTCGCAGTTTTCTATGCTCAAAATGATGCATTTAATAAGTCAGAAACTGGCACGTTTCAGGAAACCGTAAAACAGAAAGGATTGGAATTAGCCACAGTGCAGACATTCCAAACGACCGACACCGACTTTCAATCTCAAGTTACTAACGCGATAAATATCAAGCCAGATTTAATTATTATTTCAGGCTTATCCGTCGATGGTGGTAATTTAGTCAAGCAATTGCGAGAACTAGGTTACAAGGGTTTGATCATTGGCGGAAATGGTTTGAATACTTCCAATATTCTGCCCGTATGTAAAGCTCTTTGCGATGGAATTATCATTGCTCAAGCCTACAGCCCTGAACTTGATAGCGAAGTCAACAAAGCCTTCCGTAAACTTTACATAGAACAGAATAAAAAAGAGCCACCGCAGTTTAGCGCTCAAGCTTTTGCGAGTGTGCAAGTATTTGTGGAATCTCTGCGGGCGATCGACAAGAACACGAAGCTAAGCACTTTGCCATTGCCAGACCTTAGGACTAAGTTAAACGAGACTTTGTTAGCTGGTAAGTACATAACTCCCATCGGTGAGATTTCCTTTACGCCCGAAGGTGAGATTGTGCAGCAGCAGTTTTTTGTTGCCCAGATTAAAATGGAAGCCGATGGCAATAGCGGCAAGTTTGTATTCATCCAGTAAAGATTTAGCAAGATCGCCGTAGGCGATCTTGCTAAATCTTTACGATGTTTTGGAACCCTCACCCCCTCTCCCATGCAGGGAGAGGGGGTGAGGGTTTTAGCAACTTCACCGTAAGTCCCAGTTTTATTGTTGTGGAACTACTTAATGACCTTTGAATCAGAACTAAATTTGACTCTTCGCGCCCGTTATCCTCTGATTTATATTCCTTCTGCCGAAGAAGAACGGGCGGAATCAATGATTAGCAATGTTGCCAAATCTCTTGGTCGCAGCGTGTTTGTGTGGGATTTTGTAGATGGCTATCAATCTAATCCCAATGACGCAGGAGCAGGCAAACGTAATCCCTTACAGGCTTTAGAATTTGTTGATAAAGTCTCTAAAGGATCAGTGTTTATCTTGAGAGATTTTGATCGCTTTTTAGAAGATATTGCGATCGCCCGTAAGCTCAAAAATCTTGCTCGTAAGCTCAAAAGTGAAGCCCAAAACATAATCATAGTTGCCTCGCAAATTAATATTCCTAACAACCTCAGTGAATATTTCTCAATCTTAGAGTTTCCCTTACCTAACTCTCAAGAGTTAAAAGTTGAGATAGAACAACTTCTAAGTTCCACCAATAATACGCAACTAAATAAGCAAGCAATTGATGAATTGGTTCGGGCTAGTCAGGGTTTGTCCCTAGAGCGGATTAGACGAGTTTTGGCAAAGGCGATCGCTGAAAATAGCCAATTGCGCCCTGAAGATGTGGAACTAATTCTCGAAGAAAAGCGGCAGAGTATTCGCCAGACTCAAATTTTAGAATTCTATCCATCTACCACCGAAATCAGCGATATCGGCGGGTTGGATAACCTCAAAGAGTGGTTGTTACGGCGTGGAAGTGGATTTAGCGATCGCGCCCGCAAATATGGTTTACCGCATCCACGGGGGCTACTGCTGGCAGGCATTCAAGGTACTGGCAAGTCCCTGACTGCTAAGGCAATTTCCCATCATTGGCATCTACCTCTGTTGCGCCTTGATGTCGGTCGCCTCTTTGCTGGCTTAGTCGGTGAGAGTGAATCGCGTACTCGTCAAATGATCCAACTCGCAGAGGCTCTGTCGCCATGTGTACTCTGGATTGATGAAATCGATAAAGCCTTTGCAGGAGTTGATGGTCGCGGCGATTCAGGAACTACTAATCGCGTCTTTGGTACATTCTTAACATGGATGGCAGAAAAAACATCACCCGTATTTGTAGTTGCTACTGCCAATAACATCCGCACCCTCCCGCCAGAACTTCTGCGAAAGGGTCGTTTTGATGAAGTGTTTTTTGTGGGTTTACCTACTCAAGAAGAGCGATCGCAGATTTTTTTGGTGCATTTAAACAAGTACCGCCCACATAACATTCGTGCCTATGATATTGACCGCCTCGCCTATGAAACGCCCGACTTTTCGGGTGCAGAAATTGAACAGGGCATCATTGAAGCGATGCACATTGGCTTTAGCCAAAATCGTGACTTTACTAATGAAGACATTCTCGAAGCGGCGAGTCAGATTGTGCCGTTAGCGCAGACTGCACAGCAGGAAATACAAGTTTTACAAGAATGGGCTGCGTCAGGTAAAGCAAGGCTAGCTTCACGACAAAATACTTTTAAATAAATTAGGAGGCTGGGCAACGCTCCGCCTCCTAATAAAAACTAGAAAACGAGTGGCGGCGCATCGCGCCACCACTCAAAGAATTATTCGTCTTCGGCAAACTGATAGCGGAATAGATCTTTAGGATCGGGTTCAGGAGAAGATTCCGCAAATCTTACACATTCTTCAACAACATCGCGGATCTTTTTGTCGATCGCTTTTAACTGACTTTCTTCCACCAAACCATGCTCAATGATGCGGCTAGCAAAGATTTTGATCGGGTCACGACCAAACCATTTATCCTTGTCTTCCTTGCTGCGTAGCTCATCGGGATCAGCGAGGGAGTGACCTCTAAAGCGATAGGTCATACATTCCAAAACTGTAGGACCTTCACCCGCACGGGCGCGGCGAACTGCCTCTTGAGCGCGATCGCGTACTGCCAACACATCCATACCATCGACTTCATAGCCAGGCATACCAAAGGCTTCAGCTTTCTTGTGAATCCTGACATCGGAAGTGGCACGTTGATGCTTCATGCCGATCGCCCAATCATTATTTTCAATCACAAAAATCAAAGGCAACTTCCACAGTGCCGCCATGTTCAAGGTTTCGTAAAACTGACCATTGTTGCTAGCGCCATCACCAAAGAAACAAGCCGTCACTTGGTCAGCATTAGGATTGCCCATTACTTCGCGGCGATATTTTGACTGAAAAGCTGTGCCTGAGGCAACGGGGATGCCCTCAGCCACAAAAGCATAACCACCTAAAAAATTATTCTTTGCCGAAAAAATATGCATGGAGCCACCACGACCCTTACTACATCCCGTTTCTTTGCCAAATAGCTCCGCCATTACCTCATTGGCAGTTACACCTGCACTCAAAGCATGGACATGATCGCGGTAGGTGCTGCACACATAATCATCAGAACGCATCGCCTTAATTACGCCAGAGGCGACAGCTTCTTGACCGTTGTACAAATGCACAAATCCGAACATTCTGCCGCGATAATACATTTCCGCGCACTTGTCCTCAAAAGTACGCCCCAACACCATGTCTTCATAGACAACTAAGGCTTCGTCTGGGGTGATATTTAGTGCAGAGGTCGCAACATTGGCAACAGTGTCTTGAGGCATCGATTCAATACTTTACTAATCGTTAAAATTTTCTATTGACAGTCTAGCAGTCAATGCCTCATGAGGTACAGACTTACAGGGCAAAGCTTTTAAATTTTTTCTGTTGGCTGCTTTAAGCGCTTTGCGCTAACCTAAAAACCAGATGTAGTTCCGCCCGCTATGCGGGCGGAACTACATTTGGTTTTAATTAGGTTGATTTGCTTACATCACATCCTCATAGATATCCGCAAGCGCGATCGCCAAATCAAGCGACTGCAAGTGCAAACTGTCACCCACACCCAAAGACTGCACTAACCAACCACCATCGCGATCGCGGCGATAAAGTTCCACTTTGGTTTCAGATTGCGAAACCAAAACGTATTCTTGCAAAGATGTCAACTTCTGATAGTTCAAGAGCTTCTCACGGCGATCTAGCATGGCTGTGGAATGCGATAGAGCTTCAATTGTAAAGACAGGGCTTTATGTTTTTTCAAATAAAGAAATGGCGTAGCCATTTCTTTATTTGATATGGGTCATCATAAAAATCGCGATATTTGAATTTGCGCCCACAGGTTTTGTAGCCGATCGCCTAGACTTGCGCTTGGGAAATTACTGTGCGATCGCCATTTGTCTAACAGCAAATGTCCCATTGGTGTAAGCCTAAAGCTATCGGTGATTCCTTGTCCATCAACTTCACGGCGCAGGATGCCGACTTGGATTAACCATAGCAGGGAGTTTTCAGTGGCAATTAGGTTATTAAAGTTTGTGAGATATTGATTTTTGACTCCTTCATTTCCTGCGATCGCCCGCAAATTTATGCCTTGGAGAGCCATATCGGCAAATAGTTTCACCGTAAAAGGCGCACAGCGCAGAGCAACCTCGGCTCTCTGCATAATTTGTGGTTCATATCCATTACTGGTTACATCAGTTTTGCTTGGGGACATCTTGATTTTTGATTTGTTGTTTAACTTGATTACAACGCTTTTAGAGCCTTTTGAAGTGAGTGGCGGCGCGAAACGCCGCCACTCCTTAAATTTGTTCAATAAAGGCGCGATCGCCGCCAGACTTTTGCGATTGAGCAAGGGATTTTTCGGCGAGGGTTACTCGCTTGCCAAAGTTAGTATCTGGTCTATCTAGGTTATCTAAATCTTGAGCATCTAGGGCGATCACGACCCCTCCGATGCTGATCGTTAAGGGGAAAAGTAACCCCGACGAAACGGCGATCGGATGGCTACGAATACTTGCCAATAAATTATTTGCGAGATTGTCGCTGTCTGATATATCACTGTGAGGAGTCACACAGACAAACTCATCTAATCCATATCTGTAGATCAAGCTATTTGCCATACAGCTATGGGTCAGCCGCCCCGCGATCGCCCTAATCGCCTCATCACCAATACTTTCACCATAGGCTTGGACAGTCTCATGAAAGCGATCAATATCAATCATTAAAATACTTAAATAGCTATAGCCCTTGTAACTGCCATACCCTCGAAACTGATTCATCATCGCGGGGATCACTCCCGCAAAGGCTTTTTCACTCAAAACTCTAGTCAAGGGATCGGATAGGGATAGGGCATCTAAGAGATCATTTTGGGCAAGTAATCTTTGATTTGTCCATGTGAGTGATTGCATCAAAGCGCTAGCCCGTAAACCCGATCGCAGTCTGGTTTTTAACTCTGAAGGATCAATGGGATTGCCTAAAAACTCATCAACACCTGTTTCAAAACCGAGTTGACGCTGTCGATAGTTAAAGGCTTCCACAATCAAAATAAAATGAATCGCTACGAGGCTAGGACACTCTAAGTTGGACTTGGTGCGATGGCAGAGGACTAAGCCAGACACATCGGGCATAGTCCAGTCAGCCAGAATGATGGCGGGTTTTTTTTGCAGGATCAATTGCCAAGCAGTTTCGCCATCGTTGGCAATGATGAAATTATATTTTTCGGCATTGGACACATCGGAAATTGTCGATAAAAGCTGTTGATCGCTACTAGCAACTAGGATCAAAGAGTTATGTCGATAGTATTTTAGTTTTCGGAAATCCAAAGTGTCCGCCTCAACCTACATAACAAGACTATTAACAATTTTCAAATCCAATTAAATACTGCAAAAGCCTCACTATACAAGGCTCTTGATCTGAATTGATTACTTTTTACCCCAGCCAAAAAGTCCGCCTTTCTTTTCTGGTGGTTTTTCGGGAGGCTTGGCAGGAGCGCTGACTTGACTGAAATATTTCAGGGCAGTGGGTTCTTTCGGGTCAAGTTTGAGGGCTTTTTGGAAACTCGCTTTGGCGATCGCGGCGGCATTTTGATTCATTTGCACCAAGCCTTTGAGGGCATAGACTTTAGCATTATTCGGATCGAGCTTTTCCGCCGTGATTAATTCTTTGAGGGCATCACTCCATTGCTTTTTACTGATAAATAGCTCTGCCATGTTGAGATTACGCAAGGCTGGAGATTGAGCAGGTTTAGCAGGTTCAGGGGTTTGTGTTGTATTCGGGCTAACCGATGAGGGATTAGCTCCAACAGCACCGCCGCTTGGTGTCAGACTTAAATTGTTTTGGGTGAATAAATAGACAAGATTCAGTTCACTGAGTAGTTCTGTGTATTCCAAAATCGCATCTAGGTTTTCATATTGCTTAGGTGAAACCTGCTCGATATATTGCTTATAAGTAATCTCATGGGGAATGCGATAGAGCTTTTGTGAAAGTTCTGCCGTCAGAGTCGGGACTTCTTGCTTTTGCTTTTTGGTTTGGGCAAACATTCTCAAGGTCGCCAAGTACTCACCGCGATCGCGATCGCTATTGAGAACTTGGTAGGCGGGGCTGACCATCTTGGAAAAGTACTTGGTGGCAATTTCTTTTTCTTCATCAGATCTACCAAATACATCAGGATGTAGTACCTTGGCTAATTTGAGAAATTTTTTGCGAATTTGTGCCACGTCAGTGGTCATCGGTAGACCGAGGACTGCGTAATGATCGCTAAGACCATAGCTGGCAATTCCTTTGTTGATTTTAAAGTTTTCTGACCTTCCCACAGGTTCCACCTTTTTAGTATTTGTTCGAGTTTACCCTCTTGTCGCATCTCTGTTAAAGCTTTATCCACAGCTTTCTTGAGTGAAACATCTTCTTTATTGACCACCGCCACGAGCCGAATCGGAATTAGCGGTTCACCGACAACGCCAAAGTTGGGGTTATTGCGGACTTGCCACACTGCCACAGGCTCATCCAAAATCAGCGCATCCAGTTGGCGATCGCGCAGTTGAATCACCATTCGATCAAGATCTCGTGATGAAAATAAACGAATGGCATTACCTCTGTTTTTATTATAGGTTTCGGCGATCGCTGCGCCACCACTGTTGGCGACAACTCCTACGCGCTTGCCAACTAAGTCCCGCAAGGAGCGAACTTGCAGCCCGCCATCAGCACGAACCAATAATCTTTGAGCATTGCGATAGTAGGAAGTAGTTTCAATAAATTTGCCCTTGGTATTGCCACTATCTAGCCCACCTTCTTCTCTAGCGCTGATCAAAATATCGACCTGCCGTGCAGCTAAACTTTCAGGCTGGGCTGACCAAGGCACATTAATGGGACGCGATTCAATATTTAATCTGGAGGCGATTTCGCGAATAATCTCTAACTCGAATCCGTTGTAATACTGGGTCTTGGCATCCCAAAACATATAGGGTCCGCCGATCGCGGCATCAATGCCGACCCGCAAATGTCCGCGCCGCATCACAATCCCTAGACTACTATCGTCAGCAGATGCAGGGCTTATATTGCCAACTGTTCCTAGACATAATCCTGTACAGACGGCGAGGCTAGTTAACTTACGGACAAACTTCAACATTTTTAATTAGTGATGATTATTCGTGTTGCTGAAACAGTTTACAGCGCTTTGCGCTGACTTAAAAATCCCAGAGTAATGGCGGCGCGATGCGCCGCCATTATTCTTGTAAAGTTTTGGGTAGAACTTTACTTAGCTCTAAGCTTAAATCTTGATTGGGAAATATGTTTAGGCTGACAGCCTGACTTTCAAGTACATATCGCCTTTGGGCGTAGTTACCTTTCCCTTGAGCATCTGTATAAGGTTCGCTGTAAACTTCCAATCGGTTATCAATTAAATTAAACAGCCAATAGTTCGCGATCGCGGCTTCGGCATAGAGCGCACCTTTAATATTGCGATCGTACTCTAGTGAGGAGTCGGCAATTTCAATTGCTAACAAAATATCGGCGGCGGTGGGATGCCCTGTTAGGTAATTGTCTGGGCGATCGCGCACAATTACAAAATCTGGTTCTGGAGAGCTATTGGGCGGTAAAAAGATCGGATCTTGACAGCGAATAATGGCGCGATCATTCACAAGTTTATATAACTCGCTCATCAAGTTACTACAACAAACGGTATGTCTTGTTCCCTTTGCTGCCATATGTGTAATTTCTCCTCTTATTAATTCCGTACGTTCCCGCTCAGCACCATTTTGCAGCATTCCCAAGTCGAAAAGACGTTGATATTCGGCGATCGTAAATCGTTTAGTTTGAACTAACATCAGTGCAGTTTCCTCGATTCATTATTATTATGGAGCGCTTTGCCCTTTCTGAAAAAACCG
>MNZA01000223.1:0-14801 GCA_001873375.1 Oscillatoriales cyanobacterium CG2_30_44_21 | reverse complement strand
GCGCGAAGCGCCGCCACTCACTTGGTTTTTTATCTCGACAGAGCATTAAAAAACTGTTGTAAGCTTTCTAAAAATGAGCCTGATTTCTGTCCTGTCTTTTGACGAAATAGCCGCTCGATATCCTCAGTCGATGGGCGCTGCGCCACCTCAGCTAGTTGCTGCATTCCATCAGATTCGGTCTGTTGCCAGATCTGCCATGCTTGCGGATAGCAACGCCATAACGCCCCTAGCTCTAGGGGCTTGATGTAATACGCAGTCTCAAAGGTACTTAAAAAGCGATCGCGCATTTGCCTTGCCGCCAATCCTAAGCCAACTTCGCTATTTTCTAGTCGGGGATTGAGCATTACAAAAGGGCGATCGCCTGCTAACTGCACTAATTTTTCGACCTGCTCCACCTCAATTGATGTTGGCTCAATCACCAAAAAGGCTTGATCTTCTTCCCGCACGGCGCGGCGACCTTCATTTACGCCGCGCACTGATATATCGAGATCCGCCCATTCTCGCTTTGCTAGCGCCGCCGCGCCTGCATCCGCAAAAATAGCTTGCCAAGCTTTGCCGTATTTCTGGTTAAAACTTACCGCAAATTCATATGAAATTGGGCTGATTTTTAGTTCAGGAAATCTGAGATCGGCGATGACGCGACTGGAGCCATTGGCGATCGCCGAATGTACCGAAGCGATCGCCTGCTCGATCGCATCTTCTAAATTGTCAGGCAACAATATTGGTTCAGTTACTTGATTCATTTCAATACTCCATACAGCGCTTGGCGCTGAATTAAAAAATCCAAAATATGAGTAGCGCCGCTAATCATATTTTGAAGTGCTGACCACGCAACTGTCCACAGGCGGCATCAGCTTCCAACCCTCTGGTACGCCGCACACTCACGGCAATTTTGTAATCTTCCAAAATTCGCACAAAGGTTTGAATGGCTCTCTCGCTAGGGCGTTTGTAGTTTGCATCATCAACTGGGTTGTAAGGAATTAAATTAACGTGACTTTGAAAACCACGAATGAGATTAGCCAGTTCTTCCGCTTGCTCGGGGGAATCATTCACGCCAGCTAGCAATGTGTACTCGAAACTAATCCTGCGCCCTGTAATATCCACATACTCGCGGCAGTCATTCATCAGCGCTGCTAAAGGATAGCGATCGGCGGAGGGAATTACTTGAGCGCGGACTTCTTGGGTGGGCGCATGGAGGCTAACTGCGAGAGTGACTTGTAAATGTTCTTCGGCAAATCTAGGAATTTGATTAGGAATGCCGACAGTGGAAACGGTGATATTGCGCTGACCGATGCCAATGTCTTTGTTAATTACTGCGATCGCGCCAACTAGATTTTCGTAATTGAGCAATGGCTCACCCATGCCCATAAATACGATGTGGCTGACGCGCTGCTGCATGACTTCTTGCACTGTCAGGACTTGATCGATAATTTCATGTTTTGCCAAGTTGCGCCGAAAACCACCCTTGCCAGTCGCACAAAAGTCACAAGCCATCGGGCAGCCCACTTGAGTGGAAACGCAAACGGTCAGGCGCTTGCTCGTGGGAATGCCCACGGTTTCCACTATTTCCCCATCAGCAAGTTTTAACAGAAATTTCTCCGTGCCATCACGGGTTTGCTTGTGCAGATAAATCTGCGATCGCCCCACCTCCGCACTAGGATTGAGGGCAAACTGTTCGCGCCATGACTTGGGAAAGACTGTAATATCACCAATACTTCTAGCACTTTTTTCATAAAGCCATTCATGAAGCTGCTTGCCACGATAGCGCGGCTGTCCCTGCGATTCCACCCACTCGCTCAGTTCAACAAGCGATCGCCCCAAAAGCGGCAGATCATTAGTGGTTTTATTAGCAGTCGTATTGGCAGTCATGGCAAAGTAAAAAATGTAATTAAGATTAGATTTTACTCCCTTCGCGCTCAAGAAATAGAAGTGCGGCGTTTCGCGCTTCTATTTCCAGTGTTGGCGAAAAGCTTGGACAACCCGATCCATACCCACCGATCGCGAAGCTTTAAATAAAATCCGATCGCCGCTTTGAATTTTTTGTAAGAGCGCTTGCGTGACTTCTTCATGGGATGGACAGGCGATCGCGTAGTGCAGAGAGCCATTTGCCCCTGCCAAAATCGCATCCGCTTCCCCATCAGCCAAAATAATCGCCCCTTCAATTCCCAATTCACTAATGGCTTGACCGACTTGGCTATGTAAATGCTCAGACATTTCCCCTAGTTCTTTCATCGTGCCAAGTACAGCCCAACGATGATTGGCGGGCATATCGGCAAGTTGACGCAGGGCAGCAAGCATTCCTTCAGGCGAAGCGTTGTAAGTCTCATCGAGAATCGTTACATTTTGCGGTAGATCGTAGAGTTGCGCTCTGCCAAAGGGAAGATCGAGCTTGCCGATGCCTGTAGTAGTCAAACTCCAATCAAGGTCAAGGGCTTTGAGAACTGCTAGCCCCGCTAAAAAGTTCATCGCATTATGCTGTCCTGGCAATGGCAAAGTCCAAGCGTAGTCGCCCACATACAGCACATCATTTGTCAGTTTGCCATTGATATCGCCTAGCCCCAAACCATAGGTAATCGTTTTGCCATGCCAAACTTGACTAGCGGTTTCCATTAATAACGGATTACTCGCGTTTAAAACTGCCGTTCCATTGGCGGGCATCTCGGCTAATAATTCACATTTGGCAGTGGCGATCGCCTCTCGCGACCCCAATCTGCCAATATGCGCTGTCCCCACGTTGGTAATCACACTCACCGTCGGCAAAGACACCCTTGCCAGCCGAGCAATTTCCCCTAATCCGCGCATTCCCATTTCCACCACCACAAAGTCATGCTGTTCTGGAGCGATCGCCAGCAAAGTCTGGGCAACACCGATGTCATTGTTGTGATTCGCTAAGCTCTTATGCACCCTTTGTGTTTGTTCCTGAGCCAAATTGTGATGGGGCGGCTCCGCCGCCCCATCACAATTTGGGCTTGCGACTAGATTGTGACAGTCTGATTTCACATAACAGGACAACATACTGGCGATGATCTCTTTGGTGGTCGTCTTGCCCACGGAGCCAGTGATCGCCACTAAAGGATGCACAAATTGCGATCGCCACCACCTAGCTAAGTCTTGATAAGCCGTCAATGTGCAGTCAACCGCCAGCAAGGGAAGCCCCTGCGCTGCTTCTGAGCTTGTCCACTCACGGCTGACGATCGCGGCGACGGCTCCTTGGGCGATCGCCTTAGCCACAAACCCATGTCCATCAAAGTTTTCGCCCGTCAGCGCCACAAATAGCTGACCCGCAACTAACTTGCGGCTATCCGAAATCACGCCTTGAATCGTGGTTTGGGTTGGTTGACTAATGTTGGTTGCTGTTGCCGAGGTGATGGCGATCGCTTGGCTAATCGTACAAGTGCAGGTCATGCTTAATTTTCTATTCTTAGCTATATCTGAAGATTATTATCAGGCTTCAGGCAACAGATCATAAACATTTCGTCTTGTGTTATCGCAATTCCCGAAGATGTGACAATACTTTTGCAGATACAAAAACAAATTCCGAAATCAAAGTTATAGTGATCGCCTTCTAAATATCACCCAGCCCTTATCGAACTAAAACTGCATCATATTCAGAATGATAGCTTTTGAAATAGTTCGGACAATGGCATTGCAAAACCAGCAATAACATCTTCACCATCCAAAGAATCGGATTGCTTGAGTAAGTGATCGGGTTCTTTGGCTGAGCGATAGACTAAGACATAACGTAATCTGAGATTGATCACCCAAACTAAGCGTGAGCCATTCTCGAAATATTCCACAATTTTTTGATCGATTTCGGCGATCATGTTGTTTGGTGAGAGAACCTCGATCGCTAAGTCAGGTGCGCCATCTAAAAAGCCATCAGGTAATTCGGTCAAGCCTTTTAACTTGTCTCTAGACACAAAGGAAATATCAGGCGATCGCTTGTTACCATTTTTCATCGTAAAGGCTGTACTAGAGTCGAGAATAATTCCCAGTTCTCTAGGTAAGATGTAATTCATCAAAGCCATAACGAGAAGGCTACAAGTATATCCATGCAAAGCCCCTGAATTTCCCATATCAATTAGTTCTCCATTAACAAGCTCGTAACATTTCCCATCTGTTAATGCCATTAGTTCGGCATCTGTCCAGATTTTTTTAGTTGCTGTTTGGGGGGAAAGTGCGATCGGGGACATATAAAACTCCTGCTTGATTAGCTCAAAGAAAGGCTTGCGAGAATTAGTCTGTTTCGTAATGCTTGTGGATCAAACCTTGCTTCGTTCATTTTGCGGATTGTTTGCGCTTGATCTTGCCTCTGCTGTAAATATGTTTCGACTTCTTGCTGATGATTGGGGTAAAAGCTAATGGTGGTATAAACATCGGCTAGTTTCAGGGATGGATAGCGGTAAACAATTTCTTCAGCCGTTGCTCCATTCTGAAAGGTTTTTATGACTGTATCAAGAGTGACGCGAGTTTTGCCAACGCGCATTACATCATCAATCTCATTTTTGAGTGGAACTGGTTCGGCTGCAATCCCTCATATCACAATATTTTTAGATTAACAGATGTTAAATATCTCCCAACGCATAACGATCTAGGATTGCATCATAATCGCTATGTTGATTGACTTACACTTTAGCTTAGGATAGCTTTTGAACAAAATTATCTAACTGTTAGATAGAAGTAAAAAAACCTTGGTATCCCTTCATGTCATTGTCATTTTGATCGAATTCCCAAGGTTTAATTTCTGGGGGAAGAATAGCTTTAAGTCCACTATCATTTAAATTGAAGTAAGCCATAAATCGATCAGCACAAATCTCAAATTTTAGTCCTTCTGATTGAGAACTTTCTTTTGGGATAAGACTCATTAGTAATAATGGTTTGCTGTTTGAACTAACTCGAAGATTAATTTTAGAAAGATTAGTTATAATTCTTTCAGGAAATAGTGGTTTAAATTTCTCAACAGCATATTTAAGATCATTGTAGCCCCGACCAGATGCGATCTCATAAAATTGTTCGAGAGTTAAATTAGAATTTCTTTTAGAACTGCCTTTACTTTCTGTATTGCTTGTAACTCGTTCTGGCTCGATCAAAAACACTCGTGTTAGTAATTCAACTCCTTCTGTTGTCTTAAAATATTGAAAAGTTGCAGCATTAATATTCACTCCATAAGCATTAGATAGGTAGCTAATAATACGTTCTGACGTTTGATCAATTTTTGAAGCCACAACAAATATCTTGTGATTGGTGTTTATAGATTCTGGCAGTTCTGTCCCAAACTTGCTTTGAAAAGCTTTTGCAAACGGCTCTTTCAAATACTGATTAGCAATCTTCATCACTCGTTCATAGGATAAATCAACAACCCATGAAGCATAATCTAATGCTTGAGCAACAGTATCACGGGGAGTCTTATCTTTCTTTAACTCAACAACAACGGTATCTCCCGACGAATCAACGCAAAGTAAATCGATATAGCCGCCAAAATCAGTAAGAACTTGGCTACCGATAACTAAAAGATCTTTATCGAGAATACTAATGTCATTTTTTAGCCAATTTTCTAGTCTCGATTCAAAATCTAACTTACTTGTATTGATTCCTACCAAAAGATCGCCTACTTTTACTTGCCAAACACGAACGTCATGACTCATATGCCAACTTAAAATAAACTATAGATGCAAATCATATCATGCTAATTTCAGTCTAATTTTTATTTGATAGTGAGATTTTCTGCAAGTAACTATACCCACGACTCTAGCGAAAATGGATGGACTTGATAAACACGCTTAAAATCAATATAGCTGCAATGGTTGGTATCAATTAAATAAGTCATAAATCAATACTAAAACTCAGTTTTAGATCGCGTCTCTCGTGCAAAATCAAGACATTCAGCTAAATCATCACCTTGCCAAGTTCCCACATGACTTGATAAATCACTGGCTTTTTTATTGCGCTTCAGAGGCGGAATGCGGCGTAATTGTTTTGCACCTGATTCGTCTTGAGACTCAATCGAATCAATAAAACTGTTAACCAAGAAAAGACGCTCTAACGGCAATTGAGATATTTGCTGTTCAACTTTTTCGCGCAACTCAGAGTAAGTCATACACACCTTCTTTGTTTCAGTAAAACAATAGCAAACCGACTTTGATCATTATGTCATAGCTTATTTGATTGCATTAACGTGGTATGGCGATCGCCTAAGTATTACTACGGGCTATAATCAACGGCAAATCTATAAATTTTTGTAAATATGTCGTCTCCAACCCCTGACGTACCAGCGAGCGAGTCTCGCGAAGCCCGTACCCGCCAAATGCTCGGAATGAAAGGTGCGGACATTAAAGAAGCTTCAATTTGGAAGATTCGCTTGCAGTTGATGAAACCGATTACATGGATACCCCTGATGTGGGGCGTACTCTGTGGCGCGGCATCCTCGGGCGATTTTACATGGTCGATTGAAAATGTATTCCGATCGCTACTTTGTATGCTGATGTCAGGACCTTTGCTGACGGGCTACACCCAGACGATTAATGACTATTACGATCGCGAAATTGACGCAATTAACGAACCCTATCGTCCGATTCCATCGGGAGCAATTCCCCTCAATCAAGTCATTGCTCAGATTTGGATTTTGTTGGTTGCGGGTATTGGTGTGGCAGTGATTCTGGATATCACGGCTGGGCATACGGACTTCATCATGACCAAATTAGCCCTTGGTGGTTCATTGGTTGCCTACATTTACTCTGCGCCTCCTCTAAAGCTCAAACAGAATGGTTGGCTGGGTAACTATGCCCTAGGCGCAAGTTATATTGCCTTGCCTTGGTGGGCAGGTCACGCGCTTTACGGAACTCTCAACTGGACAGTGGTAGTTGTGACATTGTTTTACAGTCTGGCAGGTTTAGGAATTGCGGTTGTCAATGACTTTAAAAGTGTGGAAGGCGATCGCGAATTGGGATTGCAATCTCTACCTGTAATGTTTGGAGTGCAGAAGGCGGCTTTGCTATCAGCAACGGCGATCGATGTTTTCCAGATTGGGATTGCGGTTTATCTAGTTACTGTGGGTGAGCAATTATTAGCAAGTTTGATCGTACTGTTGGTAATTCCCCAAATTACATTTCAAGATATGTACTTTTTACGCGATCCTCTCAAGAATGATGTCAAATATCAGGCTAGCGCCCAGCCTTTTCTGGTCATTGGGATGTTAGTTGCAGGGATTGCGATGGGTCACGCAGGGATCTAGCCTTTTATCCAAAACAAAGAAATGGCGTAGCCATTTCTTTGTTCTGATTGGTACTACAACGCTTTGCGTTTGAACCAAAAAAGCCATTAAAAACCTTGCAAAGCAAGGTTTTTAATGGCTTTTTTAATGTTGATGATTTACACAAACCCAAGCCAAACATGAAAGCGTTGCTTCGCAACGCTTTCATGTTTGGCTTGGGCATTCTAATAATCTTTACTGCAAGGCGGTAATTTGCTGCTGAATTGTGGGCGAATATAAGCGTAAATAGTTCCAATAGTTCCCCAAGACCTTCGATACATAGTCTCTAGTCTCTTCGTAGGGAATGCTATTCACAAACTCATCAGAATCAGTGATTCTACGTTCCTGTACCCATCTTCCTACGGCTCCCGGTCCCGCATTGTAACTGGCGATCGCTAGCACCGAGTTATCGCCATAGCTGCTGTGGGTATAGTTCAGATACCAAGTTCCGAAACTAATATTATCGGTCGGGTTATCCAGATTATATTTCTTGATTCCCTTTTGAACCGCAATCCAAGCGCCAGTTTCAGGCATAATTTGCATCAGTCCCACTGCACCCACACTGGAACGAATCCGAGGCTCAAAGCGAGACTCTTGACGCATCAAGCCAATTACCAAGGCAGGAGAGATTTTGCGCTCTTGCGACCACTGCGAAATTAAGTCCCAATAGTGAAATGGATAGAGTGATCGCAAATAAGCGGGATGTTCTTTTAACTGAGCGATTTCTGCTTTCTGCACATTATCAACATCAATCCAATCCAAACTTTCGAGAATTCTAATTCCCATCAAGTTGTCCTGAATCGCCACTCGCAACACGCCATCAGTAAAGATTTCCTTGGGACTGAGATCGCGCTTACCCGCAATTTCCACTGACCATTGAGCATAGGCTTCGCGATCTAGTCCCAATTGATATAGCTCTTGTAGCTTTGGAGAACCCGCAGGTAAAAGAGTTCTTTGGCTAGGAATCACGATCGCGGGAGCAACATATCGAGCGGTGGTAAATGTGCCGACCTGCCAACCCAAGGAAGTCGCCGATCGCCAAGCATAGTAGCTGTCTGGATGCTGGCGCAATGTAAATTCAAATAGCTGCTTTGCCTTGGCTTTGTTCCCCATTTGATCCGCCCATTTTCCTGCCCAAAATGCCGACTCAGCGGCATAGCTTCCACTGGGATATTTGGCAATGAGAGAGTCAACGGTGGCGATCGCCTTAGCAATTTGCCCACTATTCGCCAGACCTTTAGCAATGCGCCACCGCAATTGATTCGCTTCATTACTATTGCCATAGCGCTCTATTAACAAATTTCGCGCTTCACTAGCAGCTTTGGGACTAGCGAGTTTCTCTTCTAAAATGCTTGCCTTAACCGCCAGAGCTTCGGCGGCAGTATCAGGGTAATTAGCAATTAGGCGATCCGCCGCCGCGATCGCCTGTTGCGGAGATTCCAATTGAGTCAGCCGAATCAGGGCGCGGGGAGCTTGGGGACTGTTGGGAAACTGCTGAATAACTTGTTTGTAAGCGGCGATCGCGGCATCAAACTGCTCATGGCGATGCAGGCTGCGTCCGTAGTTGTAAGCCGCGATTGGATTTACAGGCGATCGCGTATAGGCTTTCGCCGCCTTACTAAATTCAAATTTGTAATAGTAAGCATCGGCGATCGCCCGCCACTGATCGGCGGTGAGATTGGAACCGCTAGCCACTAGACGATCCAAAATTGGCACAATTTCTTTGGAGTCCCCAAAGTAAGTCGCCATTAGCAACATTGGCTCGATTTGCTTGGGGTTTTGGGCAAGCATTCGCAGTGCCACATCTCGCGATCGCGGATGGGCAGGAAACTTTTGTAAGAGTTGTTGAGTTTGACCGAGGGCAAACAGCGCTTCGGCGGCAGCAGGGCTATCGGGATACTTTTCCACAAGGCTTTGCCAAGTCATTTTGGCGGCGGCAAGATCGCGCAATTGCGTCTGAGCTTGAGCGCGTTTTAGTAAAATATAATCAGCCAACAGTAAATATTTATTTTCTAACAAGGTGATCGCCGCGATCGCCTCCTTAGGCTGACCATTGTTTAGATAAATATCGGCGATCGCCAGTCTTGCTCTCAGTCTATTTGCTAGGCGATCAGCGCCTTGATTGGCTTGAGATACTAGCTTGGCTAACCTTTGCTCAATTGGCAAATAGGTGAAGGGATCAAAGGATTCACCATCTTGATTGACCATTGAGTTGGCGGTCAAGGCAAGGTCGGGCTTAGCGGAAGCCACGATCAGAGGGGTACTAGCTCCTGCTAAAGCGGCACTGAGCGTGAGTACAATTGACCAACGCATAATTTTTTTCATGCAAATTCGTTCTTAATCAGCAGCATCCTAACATTGATCTCAGTAGCTCGACATGAGTAACCCTAGGATAGTCCGCCCCCACAGCGGGCGAACCATCCTAGGGTTTTTATTAAGCACGCTCACTTATACCAAATAAAGAAATGGCTACGCCATTTCTTTATTTAGGGTTATCTCTAAACATTGGCAAGACCTCATTGCAAAAAGCCTCAGTCGCCTTAGATCGGTAACGGTTAGGATTGCGAATTTGTAACAACATTCGCTTAATCGTCACACCCTCAATACGTACTTGCTGCAAAGCCCCCATCTGCAACTCTTTTTCGATCGCCGTCACCGACAAAAAAGCTGCCCCCAATCCTGCCTGTACCGCATTTTTGATCGCCTCAATCGAATTTAACTCCATTGCGATCGTTAACTGGCGCGGATCAACACTGCTATCGAGCAGCACCCGATCAATCGCCTTCCGAATCGTTGACTGCGAATCAAGAGTAATAAATTGCAACTTATACAACTCCTCAATCGATAGATCGCCAACCTGAGCAAGGGGATGCGAAGTTGGGAGAATTAGCGCTAGTTCATCTTCGGCATAGGGTGTAATCTCTAAAGAGTCCAATAAATCCGCAGGGATTTCACCCCCAATGATTGCCAAATCTACCTGACCATTGGCGACACTCCATGACGTTCGCCTTGTAGAATGAATATGGAGTTGAACCGATACTTCTGGATATTTCTTACGAAATAAACCAATCATTTGAGGCATCAGATAAGTCCCCGTTGTTTGACTAGCCCCTATAATTAGAGTCCCACCATTAAGGTTTTGGAGATCTTCAATAGCGCGGCAAGTCTCTTGACAAAGGCTTAAAATGCGATCGCCATAAGCTAAAAGCAACTGTCCAGCCTCGGTCAACTGCGCTCTGCGCCCACCGCGGTCAAACAAAGGCACATCTAGCTGTCGTTCTAGGTGCTGCACTTGCAGACTAACGGCAGGCTGGGACACATATAGGCTATCGGCAGCCCGCTTAAAGCTACCCTCAGCAGCGATCGCCTTGAGAATGCGTAATTGGTCTAGGGTGAACGGTATATCGATCATAGAAGCAGCGTGAGAAGAGATGAGTCGGGAGGTTATTCAAGATTTTTTGCACTTAGCAGGAGTGGTGGGCATTGCCCTCACCAACCGCCGTATGCGCCCCTATTTTTACGGGTTAGACTCCGTATTAGATAGGACAAAGCAAGCATTGGGTCAGGGCGTACTACAAGTTGTCGAAAATGTACCAGAGGGATGTGAATCCTTCGAGTTTTACTTTGCAAATCACATTGTATTCATCTATAAGCTCAAACATGGATTAGTCTTGCTAGTACTTACAGATAATGACCTTAAACCAGTTAACTACGAACGGGGCATTGCCAAAATTAAGTATTTGATCGAAACCGATACATACAACACAGTCGCATACTTTAAGCTCTTACTCGGTTCAGTCACCCAACAATCATTACCAAGCAATAGCTGGAACGCCACAAGTACCCAGTCAAGTTTGTCCAATCAACCAAGCGTACAGCGATCTAGCAATTCTGCCTCTAGCCGCACTGCTGACGCGATCGCCGCCTCAACCACCGCTAACTCCAAACCGCCGCGAATCCAAACCCAGCCCCCAATTGCCAAGCCACCTACCCCCACAGTCACTCAATCCAACATAAAACCCACATCACCTCCTCTCACGCCAACTGCCGCCCGAGCCGAAGCCACTGCCAGCAATCGAGCCGTCACCAGTACGCCCACAAAGCTAGCCGTATCAACAAAATCTAACCCACAGGCGTATAGGTTAGACGAACTTCTAGTCGCATTAAATAAACTAAGCGAATTTACAACCCAATATTTGGGCAAGGTAGTTGTCACCAACTACTGGAAATCAAGCCGTCCTAGCGAGTTTCCGTGGCTCGCCGAATTTGAAGTAGATCGCAGTGGCAGCATATCTCACCCCAAACAAGCCGCGATCGCCTGCACAACCGAACAACATCAGCAGATTCAAGCATGGGCTTCGGCATATGTGAAGCGTTGTAAACAGGTGATTCGAGATTTTGACAAAATGCTAGTTCAAGACTGCCTTAGCAGTCGTCAGAAACAAATACTATTTGAGTAAATAATCAAAAGCGCTTTGCGCTCAAACCCAAACCAAGAATAATTTTTAAAGCGGTGCTTCGCACCGCTTTAAAAATTATTCTTGGTTCATTTTCTCGATAACTGTTGTAATGTCAAATAAAAAATGGCTCCGCCATTTTTTATTTGACTGAGTTGGGCAATTTAATCAGGGAGCGATTTTTGATGGCGCAGCTGCGCCATCAAAAATTGCTCCCTAAACTTGCGTCATCGCCCTAACCGTAAGCAATTTGGCGTGATCTGATCAGTCCGCCGATCTCAAATAGGTTAGACTGATATTTAATAATAAGGGGAACAATTGAAGAGGCAAGTTAATAATGGCTAAGCGCGTAAGAATCGAGCCTATTGCCCAAGTCGCTGATATCGCAACAAATGGTGCTTTATTATCTGGCTTGATGGGAGATGAGCTGAATATTTTGAAAGAATGTGGCGGTCGTGGTATGTGCGCGACCTGCCATGTCTATATTCAAGAAGGTATGTCATCCCTTAGCCCCATGGGTAAGCGTGAACAACGCACCCTAGAGGTAATCACCACCTGCAAGCCCAACTCTCGCCTTGCCTGTCAAGCCAAGGTCATGGGTGAAGGCATCATCGTAGAACTACCTGTGGGTATGTATGTTCAGTCAATTCAAGACATCGAAGCCTTGATTGGAAGACGCTGTGAGAAACCACTGCTTAGCCCTATTACTGGACAAACCCTAGTTGAAGTTGGACAACTAATTACCAGATCAGTGGTACGCCAGCTTGAAAATACCAACTTCCGTGTCGGAGAGCAGTTAGCAAGTACCAAGAGAGCTGATGTTTTCGAGGATAAGTAGTCGCTAGCTGATATTCGTGTTTTATATCGAATTGACGTAGAAACGTTAGAATCAAAAAAAATTGGATAGGAGTATTGACTTATGACTATTGCTGTAGATCGCCCAAATAGTGCTACTCGAGCGAAAAGAAAGAATAACCACTACAGTCTTCAAGATTTCTTTTTACCTAATCTTGAGAAAGGAATTATCGAAGATTGGAACGGCTCTCGCAATATTCTAACCAGCGAAGATTTTATCATCGGGCTGCAAGAGGGATTGGAAGATGAAGTGGGGGAAGCCTCAGCAGCAGTTATGTATTCCATTGGCTGTGAGTGGGGATTACAAGATGCCTTGTTCTTTACTAAGTGGTTTGAGCGAGATTTTGGACGCAGCATCCGCCAAACTAACTTACCCTTTTTGCTAGAAACTTGGTGGTGGCCGTTCACCTCGCAGGGTTGGGGCAGATGGCAAGTAGACATGAGCGATCGCAAGCAAGGTTTCATGTTTATTAGCGTATTTGACTCCGCCGTTGCTCGTAGTCTTGGCGATGTCGGCAAACCTGTATGCCACCTATATGCAGGCTTATTTTCAGGATTCTTTACCCACTTGGTTAACAAGGAACTAGATTGCATCGAAATTCAGTGCTATTCCATGGGCGAAAATTATTGTAAATTTCTGCTCGGTGGCAAAAACCGCATTGATGCCGCAGCCTTCTGGCTCAATGAAGGGGCAACTACCCGCGACATCGAAGGGCGATTGAGAAATGGAGAGCTTCTAAAATGAGTAGTTTAGACTGGCGATTACAGCCATTACAAACCTTTTGGCAAAGTGTAAATTGGGAAAATCGCGCGATCGCCCCGACCATTACTACTAGCGCAAATGGCAAGGTGTCGCAGACCCTCAGCTTCTTGATGTCTGTGCGCGACTACTTTAGAGCCGTCTCTTGGAATGGCATCCCTGAAATTGCCGCAACTCCTGAGCCACAGTCCAAAGCCGCACCGATTGATGAGAGTAAAGAAACACTCGAAGATTTCCTTGATGACATCTCCAATTTTTTCTAGTATCAGTCTCAAACATCCAAGGTCTATCCTTAAAACCTTAATTCTTAAAAATTCAGAATAATGACCCCAAAGATTCAAGAGCTAATCAATCAAGCCCAAGATCGCTACCTTGCCTCTGACGAGCTTGGACTCATGGAAAGCTACATTAGTTCATTGCCCGATCGCCTGAAGCTATACAAATTGATTCGCGATCGCGAAATTGACATTTTACAAGCAGTTGTCGATCAAGTTTCGATGGAACTGCCCGGTGTAGCTGATGAAGATTTAGAAAATGGCATTAAAAACCTAATTCTAGTCGTGCGATATTGCTCCATGGCGATGCTGCTCAATGATGAAGGTTTTTTAAAGCAGCGGCTACTTAATTGGCTAGAAGGGTTGATGTCCATGCGAGATATGCGTCGGCTCAATGAAACTTTATACAAACTGCTCAACCAAGTGATGCGCCAGAAGTTAAACCCCGAACAACTTACCCTCATTCAGCCTTTGATAACCGCCGCCCAAGTCACCCTCATCTACTAGAGGCTACCTACCATGATTTCTGTTGCCGATCTCGTTAAAGAACATCGTATTCCTGCCAACTTTTTTGACTATAACTCCTATGTAAAGGGAGATCTAGAAATTGGGCTATTGGAAAATCGTCGCGGCGATCGCCTATTAGCAATTCCAGACACGCTGATAACTTCACTCTATGCAGGCTTATCCAAAGAAACAGGGCAAGCATCGCGCCTAGTTTTGTTTAACTGCGGCAAATGGTGGGGAAAAAACTTTTATACCCGTTTTACCGAATCTTTAGAAGAGTACTATGCCCAATCTCTTGCGGAGATGGACATGATTACTTTTATCCAAAGCTTAAAGGAATGTTGGAAAACTCACGGCTGGGGAAAATTTGAGTTTGATCCTCAATATCAGCCACAAGGGTTAATCTTGATTAAAACCTTCAACTCGCCATATATCCGCAAAGTCGAAGGTAACAAAATGCCCGCAGGGTATTTAGAGGCAGGTGTCCTCACTTCATTTTTTAGTCGCTTAACAGGTCGAGAACTACTTGCAGTTCAGGTTACATGCGAATCTTTAAATGCTGAATGCAATACTTATATTGTCGGCTTACCAGAAAGACTAGGGATTGTGGATTCTTTCTTGGCTGAAGGTTTAAGTTACGAAGTAATCTTGCAACGCATACTCAAATAAAAAGGCAATGGCGGCGCTTAGCGCCGCCA
>MNZA01000036.1 GCA_001873375.1 Oscillatoriales cyanobacterium CG2_30_44_21 | reverse complement strand
GAAGGTGTAGTGGTTTTCGCCGCAGACAAAACCTGTATGCTAAAAATACCGAGGGCTTGCAACGAGCAGTCACGGTACAACGCTTAATTCACAATTGGGTACGACCTCATGAGGGCTTGGGCAAGAACAAGACCCCTGCTATGGCAATCGGACTTTTTCATCGTCCTGTTTCTATGCTGGAATTACTATCCTCAAGGGGTTTTCTTTGTCTCACTAATTAACTGACCAGTGCCGACTACAGCCTATCAAGACTTTCTCTAGGTTTTAAGTCAGCGCAAGGCGCTGTACAGCCTATTGAGGCTTTGATGGGTACAGAGAGAAGTCATGTAATTAGCGGTGCGGCGCTAATTATTGGGTGGGAAGTTGGACAAATTGTTGATTTGGAGATCGGCTTGCAAGTAGTCGATAAATTGTTGGGCGGTGCGTCCTGACTGACCATTGTGGCGAGTAGCCCACTGCAAGGCGCGAAAGTTGAGATCATCGGCGGGTAAATCTATGCCTGCGCGTTTAGCAAGATGATGGACAATTTTTAGATAAATGTCTTGGTCGGCTTGCAAAAATGTAAGGGTCAGACCAAAGCGATCGCTTAGGGATAGCTTTTCTTGAACAGTGTCCCAAGGGTTAACTTCTTGGCGATCGCTGAGATCTTTTAGGCTAGGGCGATCGCTAAAGTATTCTCGTAAGAGGTGACGACGATTAGACGTGGCATAAATTAATAAGTTTTGGGGCTGAGCCGAAAGATTGCCTTCCAAAATTACTTTGAGGGCTTTGTAATCGTCATTTTCGGCTTCAAAGGATAGGTCATCCACAAAAACAATAAATTTCTGCGAAGACTGCCGCAAAATATCAGCAATGGTAGGTAAATCTTTGAGATCGTTTTTGGCAACCTCGATTAAACATAGTCCGCGATCGCGATAGGCATACATTAATGATTTGATCAATGAGGATTTGCCAGTGCCACGACTGCCATAGAGGAGAGTATGCAGGGCACGATACCCTGATAAAAAGGCTTCAGTATTTTTGTAAAGTGCTTGCCGTTGCGACTCGTAACCAACTAGATCCGATAGTCTTACGAGGTCAGGATGAGCGACTCCTTCTATATGACCATTGCGCCAACGGAAGGCGGTATAGTCGGCAAATATACCTGTTCCAAATTGTTGGTAATAGTTGGCTAAGTCTGGTAGCAGTTGCGCCCAATCATCGTTAGATTGAAACTTCGTAATTAGAGATTGCTTTGCGGGAGAGAGTTGGGAAATTTCTCGGCTCTGCCCATCTAAGGGGCGATCGCCCTGCGCTTCGATGAGATCAACTAATTTTCCGCCACTCCATAGACTCAACCCTTCGAGAATCTTCAAGTCGCTTTTTGCAGCAGCAACTAGAGGGGCTGGCAAATGATTGACATCAGTGGTTTGTGATTGCTGACTAAAGGGATTTGTAGAGGCTAGGATTTGCAATATTACATAGTCGCGCCAACTGTAACCTGTCGCGGCGATCGCTCTAAACCATTGACCGTAAGCAAATAGGTAGCTGAGGCGGCGCGAATTATTTTCATGACCATCGGTGATATGGTTCGCTAGGCTATGCAGTAGTTTCACATAGGCTTCCCAAGCTTCTTGTTTTAGGACATCTTGGTAAATCAGTAAAGAAGCGATCTTTACCTGTTTGCCATAGATCATTTGGCGCGTCTCTTCAAGCATATTCAATTTGTTGAAACTGTTCCCATGTTATTGCTTGCTGAATGTAGTTAGGTTGATTGGTTTTATAGGGGGCGGTAAGGCGATCAATAGATAGTATATTCGCTTGATCAGAAATCACAGGTACATCTGGATCGTAGGCAGTAGAGCGCATTAAAGAACTAGAAAAGCCTTTAAAGATCATTACCTCATCTAGTTCGCCGTCTATTTCTAACTTTACGATCAACACTTCGTTAGGATGCTTGCTACTGTAAGTTTCTAAGTATTGTCCTTGATGCGTTGACATATTTCTGTTCTTTATTATTTTGGGATCTTAAATTAAGCGCAAAGTGCTGCCAGACTAATCATTTAGTGAATCGAAAACTCAACCCAGTATAGTTTCTGTGCTAGAAAAGAGGCTGATTTGATAGTCTGCTAAACGTCTTAATTCGGCAAGAATAGGCTCAATTAAAAACTCAGAGCGTGACTTTTTTGTATTGATGGCTGTGGCGAGAGGCAAATATTCGGTGAGAGTTTGTTGTAAGTAATCGGAAGGGATCACACCTTCTATCTCTCCAAATAAATTGCGATCTTCTTCTAGAGTTAGATTAAAGGCAATTTGCACCTTGTCAAGCGTACAGCCTATTGAGGCTTTGATGGGTACAGAGAAAACTTTGGTCATCGGCGCTTCGCGCCGATGACCAAAGTTTTTCTGGGTTTTAAGTTAGCTCAAAGCACTGTAGGACATGGTTTTAGCTCCTTTCATAAAATTTAAATAACATCAAAGGCGGCGCAAAGCGCCGCCTTTGATGTTAGATCCTAAAAACTCGCTTCGCTCGGGCGAGATAATCGCGGCGATCAGCCAAGCCGTTTGTGCCGCCATTGATGACGCGAGTAATGGTCAGAATGTCATCGAAATCAGCATCGGGATTGAGTCTGCGTGTGTCCCAGTACCAACCTGCACTGAGACAAGCCAGATCGAAATCGCCAAGGCGCTGAGGATTGGCGATCAGGTCTACACCCAAGGCGCGACCACATTCGCCGTAATTGGCTCGACCCGTAACTTGGATTAAGCCCCGTCCTTTAAAGCGAACCCCATCACCTGCTTGAGTATTGCCGAGATCTCTGCGTCCTTCGTAGGCGGCTCCTGAAGCATATTCCTCATTGGTATTAAAGCCGTCGCTCTCATGTCCGACTTGCGCTAAAAAATGGGCTTTGCGAAGTGGTGTGTTGATTTCATAGCGTTGCATGGTGGTGTTGAGGTGGGGTAGCAATTTTTCAAGGCGATCGCGGCGGGAGTAGGGGGCGATCGCGATTAATTGCTCTTGGGTAATTAGGTTGGGCGTTGTAGTACGCACATAGAGTCCTGAGTAGGGAGCTTGATTAGTGGCGCGAGGCGGCAAGTTGTTGAGAACCCGAATCGTGCTATCGACAAAAATATCTTGGGAATTGAAATCATCTTCAAGCACCGCAATTAACTGTTGGATTCGGCGAGCTGCTAGTTTGCGATATTCGGTCAGATTAGGCGCTTGATAAATGCCTTCGTAGGGGTTGCGGTTGGCAGGACGCAGCGCTAAGCCACTCATGGCTCTGATCAGGTCATCAATTTTACGATCTGCTTCGGTGTAGTCTGGCTCAGCTAATTTGGCGATCGCCGCGACTAGATTTTGAGAGGCTTGCTTACGCCATGTGGGTAGATCGGCGGCAGTAAATAGCCCTGCATAGGGCGCTCGCCCCTGTGGACGGGCAGGCAATTTACGAATCACTCGAATTAATTCATCGATCGCCCCATCAAATATACTTCCCTCGATTTCCTTGATTTTGGGGACAGAAGCTTTGAGAGTGGCGGCGGCTCGTTTACGCCATGTGGTGATATCAGCAGCAGGAAATAAACCAGCATAGGGCTGGCGATTGGCTGGTCTAGGGGGGAGGTTATTTAGCGATCGCAATAGATTATCAACCATGCCATCGCGATCATTGGGTATGTCACCGCTAATCTTGGGTACTAAAAAAGCGAGGGTGGCGGCGGCTTGCGATCGCCAGATTTCAACTTGTGTCATTGCTTTTGCGTCTCTAGGCTATGGCTCTTTAAGATGAATATAGCAATCTTATAAGTAGGCGGGCTGAATAAAACCCAGAACCGCTTCGCGGTCGAATTAGCCTTTTCGCGGTTCATATTTAAAACCCAGAAATATTTTTAAGCAGCGGTGCGATGCACCGCTGCTTAAAAATATTTCTGGGTTTATTGCAGTAATACCAACTCACAAAAGTGTGACTACACTTTTGTGAGTTGAAAACTAAACCCAGTATGGTTTTTAAAATAAAGAAATGGCGTAGCCATTTCTTTATTTGGTATAAAATATTAAGAAATATAAACAGTGAAGTCTGATGGGCTGGAAGCAGATTGAAGAAAATTGGGTTTTAACACCACCCAAGCCTAAGGGAGTAATCCATTTTTTGGGAGGAG
Organism: Oscillatoriales cyanobacterium CG2_30_44_21; assembly: GCA_001873375.1. Classification (GTDB taxonomy): domain Bacteria; phylum Cyanobacteriota; class Cyanobacteriia; order Pseudanabaenales; family Pseudanabaenaceae; genus Pseudanabaena. The sequence continues at coordinate 6,628 of MNZA01000036.1, read as the reverse complement.
CTTTTTTTGCGGCAGCCCCTCAAGTTGCCTATGGTCGAGTGCTGGAGCAGCTTGCAAGCCAAAACTACGCGATCGTGGCGACTCCTTTTCTAAATAATACTTTTGACCATCGCCAGATTGCCCGTACTGTCCATGCTTCCTTTCGCAAAGTTCGCAGCAAATTATTTTTAGACTATTTTCCTGTGTTCGGCATGGGACATAGTATGGGTTGCAAAATCCATTTACTGATTAATTGCCTTTACAACCCCAGTCGTGCTGGCAATATTTACATTGCCTATAACAATTACAGTGCTGATCGTTCGATCCCATTTTTCAAAGAATTTTCAAGCAGAATTCCCGAAATGTCAACGATGGAATTTACACCGACTCCCAAAGAAACGGAGCAGTTGGTAATAGCTAATTATGAAACTCCTAAGAATTTATTAGTTAAGTTCATTGACGATGATATTGATGAAATATCAACACTGGCAGCGATTCTCAAACAAAAGTTTCCTGACACGATTAATTTGCAAACCCTCAAGGGAACTCACCTCACCTCGATGGGTGTCGATCCGCAGTGGCAAACTGGATCTAGTTTTTCGCCTATAGATGCGATCGCGCAGTGGGTGAAACAAGAGGTACATAAAAACAACCAAACCCTTGAGCAAGTAATGCTGAAGTGGTTGGACAAACAAGTTATTTCAACTAAATAAATGGCGTAGCCATTTGTTTAGTTGAAATAATGGGCGCTAATCTCTCCAAAAAAATATGCATTGTGGCGGAGCCGCGATGCATATTTTTTACTAAGGAAGCTTGGGATATTGCCTAAAGTTGGGTTTCCGCTTTTCTAAGAAAGCTTGCTTGCCCTCCTGCGCTTCTTGAGTCATGTAAAACAATAAGGTCGCATTGCCAGCTAATTCTTGGATACCTGCTTGCCCGTCACAGTCAGCATTAAACGCAGACTTGAGACAGCGAATTGCGAGGGGACTTTTATCTAAGATTTCTTGCGCCCATTGAATGCCTTCGGACTCTAGTTGTTCTACTGGCACAATTTTATTGACTAGTCCCATGTCTAGGGCTTCTTGGGCATTGTACTGGCGGCAGAGATACCATATTTCTCGCGCTTTCTTTTGTCCGACTAATCGCGCTAGATAGGATGCGCCAAAGCCGCCATCAAAGCTGCCCACCATGGGGCCAGTCTGTCCAAAAATGGCATTGTCCGCCGCGATCGTCAGGTCACAAACTACGTGCAGTACATGACCGCCGCCGATCGCATATCCCGCCACCAAGGCGATCACAGGCTGTGGCATCGTCCGAATTAAGCGCTGCAAATCCAATACATTAAGACGCGGCACGCCTGATTCGGAGATGTAGCCGCCATCACCGCGCACCTTTTGATCGCCCCCTGCACAGAAGGCATATTTCCCATCGGGGGCAGGATTTGCGCCTGTGAGCAGTACCACACCGATCTCGATATCTTCACGGGCATCGGTAAAGGCGGCGATCATTTCTACGATGGTTTCAGGTCGAAAGGCATTCCGAACTTGAGGGCGATTAATCGTAATTTTTGCCATGCCATCAGCTTTGTGATAGAGAATATCTTCAAATTCGGCGGCAATTTGCCAATCAGTCATGGATTTGGGGAAGAAACTTGTCACCGATTTTACAGCGCTTTGCGCTTAATTCGGTATGTGGGTCGAAGCTGCGTACACCTATATTATTAGTTTTATATGGATTTGTAGTGGCGATTGCTATAATTGAGTTTGCAAAAAATTGGCAATAGCCATAAAGAAATTTTACAACTTTAGTTCAAAGGCAAATAATGGCGATTAATCACAGGACAAAACAAATAAGTGTACGCTTGCCTTTGCCTTTATTAAGCCAGATCAAATCTCAAGCAGATACCAAACAACAGGCGATCGCGGATTGGATAGTGGAATTTGTTAGTCGTGAGTTGCAGTCGAGCGACACCCCTCCAACAGTTGAACCAGTACCGCCAAGAAGTACCGAACCAGCGCCATTCTTTCTGCATCCCGAACTATCAAGCTATGTGGAAAGTTGCCTTTCTCCATTACATTTGCAAATTAATGAATTGAGAACAAAACTGGGGGAGTCCAGAGCCTGATAGAGCAAGGGAAATCCCATCAGGCTGAGTCTCCAATTCCCCATCAAAAGGTTGAACAACAGCAGCATAATCAGGAATTTACTAGTTCCAAACCATTATTTAATTCATTAACAGGCTTTGCGTTGGAAGTGGGCGATCGCCTATTGATTAATGAAGAAGAAGTAATTTTTAAAGGATGGGTGGATCAGTCCCAAACCGCGATCGAAGTAAAAGGCTGTGACGACGAGTCTTTAGCGATCAAGAAGATTTTTGCTAAAGAGATTAGAAGTTTAGGGCGATCGCGGCAAGATGTTACTGAAAGCCCTAAATCTCCCTCAATGGTTGATAATGAGCAGTCACCACAGCCTTCAAGCAATCAAGATGTCAATAATCCCATTGACCCACAAGTAAATAAACCAGAATTTACTGATCATGTTCCTGATTCTGGGGAATCGGAAGAGACTGAAGATATTCCCGAAGTCGCCGATGCCGAAAATTCAGAGCCAAATTACAACGCTTGGGAAGTTTGGACTTATTTAGAACGTCAGCGTGTCAAAACCCTGAAATTACTCAATACTTTTCAAGCGGAATGGGAAGCCAATCGATTTGTGCGTGAGGCGGAGCGGAGTACACCGCCCACTCTGCGGGTGCATTATGAAGTGCGTCCCATCGTTTTGAGTGATGATGAGGTCAAAGCCGCGAGTCAAAATCGGGAGTCGCCAGAGCATGATCAAAATCAAGATAGTTATGACGATGCGATCGATGTTGAGGTCGTCAGCGAATCTTTGTAATATCAACTAAAGAAATGGCGTAGCCATTTCTTTAGTTGATATCCAGATAAAGTTTTGAAAGCGCTGTACTGGGTTTAGTTTTTAAATCACAAAAGTGTAGTCACACTTTCGTGATTTGTGCTTGCTTAGGGCTTGAGCGCGAAGCGCTATAAAGCTGTATCTTTAATACAGTGCTTTTTTTGCAAGGATCACGAATACATTGCAATGCAATGTATTCGTGGCTTTGCGTTTTATCAAAATTTATTATTGAATTATTTGGAGAAAAATCATGGGAGAAATTGGAAATGCGATGGTTTTATCGATGGTATTAATTCCAGTCGGTATTGCCTTTGGTTACTTCTTGCTAAAGCTACAGGGCGAAGAACAAGAAGAAGCTTAAAAAAAGCGGTGCTTAGCACCGCTTTTTTTTAGCCACTAATTGGCACTTCTGCTTCTTGGTTTTTGCCAAAAGCAATCCGCAGAAATGGTGGCGCAAGAAATGTGGTTAAGATCACCATGATGATGATGGCGACTTCAAGAGGCTTATTGATCGCCCCACTAGCCGTACCAATACCTGCAAATACGAGTCCCACTTCACCACGGGGAACCATGCCAATCCCGATCGCCAGTCGGTTGACATCAGGCACACCAAATACCACCCAGCCAGTAATTACTTTGCCAACGATCGCCACAACTAACAGGAAGGCAGCAATCAGTAGACCACTACGATTTTCAGAGATCATCGGATTTAGTACGCTCAAATCAGCTTTAGCGCCGACCGTCACAAAGAAAATCGGTACTAATAGGTCAGCGACAGGTTTGATCAGGTCGTCCAACTCATTTCGAGCATCGGTTTCATCGAGGACTAACCCCGCGGCAAAGGCTCCTAAAATGCCTTCTAAATGAATCGCGTTGCCAATAAACGCCATGATGTAAGCAAAAATAAAGGCGGGGATCACAATATTGCCGCGAGTCTTGAGCTTGGAAACCAGACCCACAAAAGCTTTGTTAAAAATACCGCCCAATAGAATCGAGCCAAACAAAAAAGCGATCGCGCTAACTAGCAGGATAAAAACATTCGTAATATCGACTTCCCCTGTCTTAGCAAGGCTTGCTACTACTGCCAAAACAATAATGCCTAGCACATCGTCAATAACCGCCGCACCGACAATAATTTGACCTTCCTTAGACTTGAGTTGCCCAATTTCCGCAAGTACTTTTGAGGTGATGCCGATACTGGTTGCCGTCAGAGCCGCCCCCGCAAAAATCGCAGGAATTGTCGCCACATGGAAAAAGTACATTAGCCCGATGGTTCCCCCTGCAAAAGGAGCAATCACGCCGATAAAAGCTACTACAAAAGCTTGAATCCCTACTTCTTTAAGTTGTCGGACATCTGACTCTAAGCCAATTTCAAACAGCAGGATAATCACGCCCAATTCTGACAATACGGAGACTACTTCGCTTTGAGTCTCAAAAATTCGATTGACCGATTCGGGGTTAAGTTGATTGAGATATTGCAGCACTGACATAATCAGCGAATCGGATGCGGTAAACTCACCTTCAGGAAAAATAACTAAACGTAGAGCTGTGACCCCAACAATCACACCAGCGACTAGCTCCCCCAATACAGGCGGCAAGTCTAGCCTCTTGGCGACTTCACTCCCTAATTTACTCGCAAGGTAAATCACAATTAGAGTCAGCAAAACTCCCGAAAGAATAATGGGAGCGTTTTCCGATGCGACAGTGGCTAAGAACGGATGCGGGATATTCGATATCTGGCTGATTGTAGAGGCGATCGCATTGATCGAAAACATAGGCTATTCCTTATAAAGTAGTGTTGTCATAGTTGCGTGAATTGGTACTACATTATTACGGTTTCGTTGATCTGTCTCTAGTATTGACAGTTAAAGTTTGTTGGCGATTGGCAGCGCGAAGCGCTCAAAACAAAAGAATTAGCTGTGGGGCGCGAAGCGCCGCACAGCTAATTCTTTTGTTTTTGATTCCTAACGATTGATATAGTAACTGGTAGGCTTCCCATTCTGTTACCACCTAGTCAAAGCTCGTACCGTCTTTAGATATGAAAAAGTATAATCTTGCCGCTAGCTTAGTTTGCTTAACCTTAACGACAATAAGTGCTTGTACGCCATCTGCGCCAGAAACCTCAACTCCCAGCGTCACCGCTTCTAGTCAGCTCACCGAAGCGCCGAAAAGTACCGCTAACCCAGATGTAAAATCGACTGACAAGTCTGTGATGGGCGAAGCTGCAATTTGGCAGGATTACAACTCAGAGGCGGGTAAGTTTAGCGTCCAAGTACCAAGCAAGCCGCAAGAGCAGTCCCAAGAACAGGCTACTGACGTTGGTACGATCAAGCTAAATATGTTGATTTCTGAAGCCAATGACTCAGGCTATTTTATTGGCTATGCCGATTTTCCTAGCAAACTTGCTAATCCTGAAGATATTCAAAAAGGGCTGGCTGATTCGGTAAAGGGTTCCGTTGCCAATATTAAGGGAGAAGTCGAGTCTGAGAAAGAATATTTGCTCGGCGAGGTGCCATGCCGAGATTTTGAGGCGATCGGAAAGGTGCAGTCAACCGATGTGCTGATGAAGGGTCGGTTTTGCCTTGCTGACAAACGTTTATACCAGCTTTTTGCCTTAGGTTCCCAAGCTAATCTGTCCAAAACTGATGTCGATCGCTTTATCAATTCTTTTAAAATCAACAGCTAACAAATAATGACGCGCGGCAAAGCCGCACATCCCCCTAAAAGAGTTAAGAGTGTTGCTTCGCAACACTCTTAACTCTTTTTATATTTCTTCATATTCTTCATCGTTATCTTTAGTTAGCCAATTGCATAGGGCTAACAAAAGTGAAACAGCAATCACAGAAAAAATTTGCGAACCGTCTCCAGAGTGCCAATACTTGAACAAAGCATCTTGAGAAGAAATAATTACTAGTAAAGCCACTCGCAGAGAATTAACCACAAAAGCAATCATGACTGCCGATGAAAACATGATCCACATCTGCGCCACAGTCACAGGAAATACCAACACAAACATCAAAGTGATCCGTGCCAGCATAAATATAGGTGGCAAGCCAGCGCAACCGCGAGCCACTTCCACCGCGCCATATTGACTGACAATCGTGATTCCCTCTTGGGCTACTTTCACGCCGCCATACCATAGCGCCGAATTAGCAAATTGGGCTGTCAACACATTGACTGGAATCACAGCTTCGATCGCCGAGAAAAAGAAGTGAGTCGGAACTCCCAAAGTTGCTGCTAGCAGGATCGCTTGCCAATATTGGCGTAAGCCTCTCCAGCCTGAAGCGATCAGAGCCACGCCAACGGTTGCCATGATTGGCGTAAGGATAAACAGCACATCATAAATTCGGCGAGTTAATAAACTCTTGGTCATGACCCACAAAATTAGTAGTACGCCCACGGCGATCGCGGAGGGACTCGTCTCAAATTTTAGTTTGGGGCGATCGCGAACCACCAACAGCACGGCAACTGCCCAAGTCAAAATCTGAACTGCTGTCTCGTCAACAGAATCGGCAAGTCTAGCGACAAGGGCTAAATTAATCGAAATCAGGCTGACCCAGAGGGCAAGCAACCAGAAATCTAATTTGCCTGAAGCTCGCTTGAGATCACCTGACAGGTGGGTGAAATCACCGCGCAAAATATCATTGAGCATAACTAATTCAAAAACATGGGCAGTGCAGTCATTAAATTATAGCTGTCAGAATAGTGGCGGCGCGAAGCGCCGCCACTATTCTGA
>MNZA01000106.1:3162-13831 GCA_001873375.1 Oscillatoriales cyanobacterium CG2_30_44_21 | reverse complement strand
CGGCTCCGCCGCGCCCCCCTATTTATTTATATAAATCCTTTCATCTTGTCGGGATTCATTAAGCCATAGGGATCAACCATCCGCTTAAAATCTAACTGGTTATGATCTATGGTCTTCATGCCGCCATCTTCGAGAATATAAGTATGGGGGTTGAAAATAATTACGCCCTGAGACTCATGGTATTCAATAATTTTATTGAGGCGATCGCTATTCGTATACCGCACTACCTGTATCGCCGCAGGCACAACCACCCCATTAGCGCGGACAAATTCCAAGTGCATAATCACCTCATCGCCAAAATACTCATGCATTTGTTGCAAAAGCTTTAACTTAGGATCATTGGGAAATAAACTTTGGAGATAAGTTAGGGATGAGTCGGCGGCGCGAGCGTGCAGGGTGGTGTGGTTCCAAGAAAATTCCACAAGGCTAATCCCTTTGCTTGCTTCCTGTGCGTTTTTTTCGTAGCAGATCTCACCGCGAAACTCCTTAACTAGACTCATAAAAGGTTCGCGATCGCTCTCCGCAACTAGGATGAGAGCGCAATGGGAATCTTTGGGGATGTAACTTTGTAAAGCCGTAAAATAATTAGGAATTGGCGCGGCATGGACGCTAATCATTTTTTTGATGATGCCGTCACTATTGCCAAGGGCTTGACCAAATTTTGCCGCAGTCATGAAGTCCGCAAAGCAAACTACATATTCTGCCCAAGCATAGGCGGGCGCTAGGGGAACTTCCAGTTCTGTAATAATGCCATTTGTGCCATAGGCATGATTGACCTTCTGCACATCATCACCGCGCAATTCAATGATGCGCGGTTGATCTTCAAGGGTAACGACCCGTACTGCTCGTAAATTGCCGCGATCGCGTAGTTGCCCGTACAAAACTGAACCGATGCCCCCACTGCCACCCGCAATAAATCCTCCCACTGTCGCACTTCTCACCGTTGACGGAACCATTCGCGATTCCCAACCAATTTCTTGAGCTTTCTTATCCAGAGTTGCTAGTTTTACACCTGCTTGCACGCAGGCAAGCCCTGCTTTAATCCATTTAATTTCTTGCATTCTGGAAGTTTCTAAAATGATTCCTCCGCGCAGTGGCGTGCATTGACCATAGTTGCCCGTACCACTACCCCGCACCGTGAGGGGTATTTTAAATTTCACGCAAGCCCTAGCGATTCGCAGTACTTCTTCTTCATTGCAGGGGCGCACCACTAAGTCGCCGACTTTACCAGTCAGCAAAGGTACAAGCACAGGACTGAAATGATAATAGTCTTCGGAAAGTTTGGCAACTTGGGCAGGATTGGTAATGGCTTCAATGCCAGACAACTCTTCTAAGATATCTACTATCGATTTTGAATAAACTTGCATGGCAGCTAATCGGGATTTTTTTTTAATATACTCCCTTCCCCAGAAATAGCGGTATGCGGCGAAGCCGCTCACACTGTAAATCCAGAAAGATATTTGAGCGCCGCTCAAATATCTTTCTGGATTTAACGAAGTCTTGACGATTTCATAAAATTTAGGTCAAACTACTAATTAATTCAATAGCTAGAGCCAGTATGGAAACTCTGGAATTTATTATTTACCCCGATGGTCGAGTCGAAGAAAGGGTCACAGGCATCATTGGCGCTAGCTGCGCCGAAGTAACGGCAAAAATAGAGGCAAAGTTGGGCGTAGTAGTTCATACCGAACTGACTTCTGAAAATTTTGCCAAGCAGCACAGTGTATCTCAGTCAGCCACACAATCCGACTATGTATCAGGTGATGATATTTCTGGCTTTAGCCAGTGGTAATAAAACCAAAAGATCGATTGGTCAAAAATCTCAGAATAATTAAAACTTAAAACCTACAGCTGTTCCGCCTGCGCGGCGGGCGGAACAGCTTTCTATGTTTTTAGGTTACTTATGCCTAACTACCTAGTGATACTAAAAGTTCAAATTTAGTCTTGCTATAGTAGTTATCAAGATGTGAGTAAGTGATTAGTACAGCACCGCATTTACTCAAACAAATTTCTTTTAAAATGATTCTCTGCTCACGTAAAAGTTAAGGTACTGCCATGTCACATTTTAGCCAAGTAAAAACCCAACTCCGTAGCCTTGAGCCTCTCCAAACTGCCCTAACTGCTTTGGGTGTTGATTGGAAATCAGGAGAAGCACCTATGCGTGGTCATCAAGGGGCATCCGCGATCGCTGAAGTCGTGATCGAGCAAGAAAATGGCTATGACGTTGGTTTTCAATGGAATGGTTCTGAGTACGCCCTCGTTGCTGATATGCAGTTTTGGCAGCAGCCTTGGACTGTCGAAAGCTTTTTAAATAAAGTGACACAACGTTACGCGATCGCCACAGTGATGAACGAGTCGAAGGATCAAGGCTTTGAACTGTCGGAACAGAAGGTACAAAATGATGGTTCTGTCCGTTTAGTTTTGCAACGTTGGCATGGATAGAGTATCTGTAGATACTATAAATTCGGGTTCAGGCTCAAAGTCAGAGATATTTGAACGCTCTGGCTTTGAGCCTGAACTGGGCGGCGACTTACGCCAAGATGCTGTTTTTGTAGACGAGACAGTCTGTATCGGCTGCGGACATTGCGCCCATGTGGCGAGTAGCACTTTCTTTTTGGAAGAAGACTATGGAAGGGCTAGGGTCATCGCGCAGGATGGTGATCAAGAAGAATTAGTCCAAGAAGCGATCGATACTTGCCCAGTTGATTGTATTGCTTGGGTTAACTATAACGACCTAGACAAGCTAGAGGAAGCGAGAAAAGATCAAGTTATCCAAAATTTGGGCGTGGTTGGTGATGCGGCGGCAATGAAAAGAGCTAAGCGCAAATAAAAATGGCGGCGCAAAGCGCTGCCATTTTTATTTGTAATGTTAAGTAAAAAGAGGGAGCATTACGCTCCCTCTTTTTATTTGTGTTTAGTAACGACGACCGCCGCCGCCACCATTGCCACGGTATCCACCGCGACCACCGCCGCCGCCAAACGAATCAGAGCTTTCGCGAGGCTTAGCTTTATTAACTTTGAGCGATCGCCCCATCCATTCAGCTTCATCTAAAGCTTCGATTGCTGCATCTTCCTCAGTTTCCGCATTCATTTCGACAAAAGCGAAACCACGAGGACGACCAGATTCACGGTCAGTAGGCAAGTGAACACGGGTGATTTTGCCATATTCTGCAAATACGGCTTTCAAATCATCTTCTGTAACCTCATAGGAGAGGTTACCAACATAAATAGACATAATACTTAATTTAACGGTCAGAGATGTGTAGAGATAGGGATTTTGGAGCGAGTATGTCAAGAGCAAACAGAAAATAACTGTCAATCCTAGAAACAAACGTGCAATCTAAAAATTCTTATCCATAAACATATTAGCGCAGTCAATTTGGATTGGTTACTAAATTTTGAAAATAATCATAATCTTTGTTTGGGAAGCTACACAAATCCAGAGCCTTCAAGTTGCGCCCCGCAGGGGCGCAACTTGAAGGCTCTGGGAAATTTACAGCCTATTGAGTTTGAGTACTTTGAGGTTTAAGTCAGCGCAAAGCGCTGTATTTTTTACAAGTACAGCCTATTGAGGCTTTGATGGGTACAGAGAAAATTTTGAAAGCGGCGCTTCGCGCCGCTTTCAAAATTTTCTCTGGGTTTTAAGTTAGCCCAAAGCACTGTATTTAACTTAGAGTTGCTTTAAATTCGTCAACAGTTATGTAAATCTTAAAAATTTTAGTCATACTCGTTAGCTCAAACAACATCTGCACTTGATCATTAGCGCTGCTGATTACCATTTCTCCGCCAATATTACGGAACGATTTTAGAGCAGAAACCAGAGCGCCCAGCCCCGAACTGTCCATAAAGGTAATTCCCTGTAGATCAACCAGCAAATATTTAGGAGGATTTGCCACTGAAGCAATATCACTAACTTGACGGCGAAATTCCGCCGCAGTTGTAACATCTAATCTTCCAGCAGGTCTAATGATTTTTACTTGTTCGCTCATAAAGTTGTTCGACTATCTAAGGTTTGATCGGCGGTGAGGTCTACGCATCTATGCACAAGCATAAATCCTTGTTAATCATTTTGCCCCGTATTTAGGCTTTAATAAAATCTTTGTAGTTCTAGAACATTTTTAAGATCTGAATTTATGTCCGATTTACCTAACGTTTCCACAATTCAATCTTTGCTCCAGCCAATTACTGATCGCGATCGCCAAAAAAGCATTATCGAAGCCGAGATGGTACGCGACATTGCGGTTAAGGCTAATGGCGTAGTTAGTTTCACGTTATTGATGGACAATCCCAATAGCTCTTACCGTGACGAGTTAATCCAAGAATGTAAAACCGCAATTAGGGCGATCGCCGAAGTTGCCGATGTATGGGTCAAGGTGGTTGCCAATAGTCCTGTGGTCAATACACCTGAAGCTCCCACGAGTTCATTAAAAGGAATTGCAGGCGTGAAATATGTCCTTGCCGTTTCTAGTGGCAAAGGCGGTGTCGGCAAAACATCGGTATCGGTGAATGTGGCTGTGGCTCTGGCGGATATGGGGGCAAAGGTAGGCATCCTTGATGCGGATATCTATGGACCGAATGTCCCTGTGATGTTGGGGATGGAATCGGCGCAAATAAAGGTAGTTAAGTCAGAAAGCGGTGCGGATGTGGTTGAGCCAGCCTTTAACTACGGCGTAAAAATGATCTCCATGGCATTTTTGATTGCCAAAGATCAGCCCGTTGTTTGGCGGGGACCAATGCTTAATGGAGTGATTCGTCAATTTTTGTATCAGGCAAATTGGGGCGAATTGGATTATTTAATTGTCGATATGCCTCCTGGGACGGGGGACGCGCAGTTGACACTTACGCAGTCTGTGCCGTTAGCGGGCGCAGTAATTGTGACGACTCCACAGACGGTTTCGCTTTTGGATTCGCGCAAAGGCTTGAAGATGTTCCAAAATATGGGCATCCCTGTTTTGGGAATTGTCGAGAATATGAGCTACTTTATCCCGCCTGATCGCCCTGACCAGCAATATGACATTTTCGGTTCTGGCGGTGGCAAAAGAGCCTCTGAGGAGCTAGGTGTGGAATTATTGGGATGTGTGCCTTTAGAAATTAGTCTGAGAGAAGGCGGCGATCGCGGTGTGCCGATTGTGCTGGGTCATCCTGATTCGGCTTCGGCTAAAGCTCTCAGGGAGATTGCGAAGGCGATCGCGGCTAAAGTTCAGGCAGCAGAATAATATGGCTGAAGATAATCAAGCGGTTAATCAAAATGATCAAGAAGCGGGTCGAGTATTACTGATTGACTTAGAGAACTGTCCTGATCAAATTTCTCAGTTACAGGAAAGGCTAGAACAATTTTCACAAGTTGTAATTTGCTATGCCCAAACTGGGGCGAAAATACCGCTTGATTGGCTAATTCCACTCAGTGCAACGGTGATCTCCAATAGATTAAAAGTCTTCAAAATGAAAAACGGTGGCAAAAATGCTGCCGATTTTGGAATTAGTTTTTTCGCTGGCGCTCTGATGCAACAGCTACCCGAAAAAACTCATTTTGTCATCATCTCAAATGATACGGATCTAGATCATGTCGTGAATTTACTCAGAGGTCAGGGACGTTCAGCCGAGCGCATGAGTAACAAAAAAGAAGAAACTAAATCGACTACAGCCACAAAAGTTACAGTTGAACCCATGACTTTAGCCTCGCAAGCTAGATCATACTGCACGCACCTTGTCACCTATCGTCAAAACAGACCCGCTAGCAGAAACACTCTACTTAGCAGCATTAAGAATAAGTTTAAAGATAATCCTGATTCATCTGTAGAGATTTTTAAATTATTAGTCGTGCAGGGAGCAATAACAGTTTCCGAGAATAAAGTGTCTTACAACGATAAGAAAATAAATGAGCTTGCAACCTAACCGCTATATTTTTCTCGCCTCGTATCACTAACCATAGAGATATTCTTGCATCGCGGCTTCGCCGCGATGCAAGAATATCTCTATGGAGTTTAAACAAGCGCAAAGCAATTTGATAGCGATATAGTCTATTGAGGCTTTGAGGAATACAGAGAAAATTTTGAAAGCGCCGCTTTCAAAATTTTCTCTGGGTTTTAAGTCAGCGCAAAGCGCTGTATGAGGCTACTTTAACTTTTTCTTGATGAAATCAACAAGTTGCTGGAATTGCTTTTGTTGCGTTGCTATTTGCTGTTCTAAGGTTTTGCACCTTAGCTCTAAATCGGCAACTCTCTTGGCAATAGCGTCATCGACACGTTCTTGTGCTGCCACATTAGCCGCAGAGGGAGGCACATTTATAACAGAAACTGGTGGGCGCTTTTGGACAAGCACCATCGCTCTTTTGATCGCCGTAATCAGTTCTTTCTGTTCAAATGGTTTCTCGATAAATACTAAATACTTATCTTCAAACGGCTCAGAAATCTTGCTAGTTACTTCCTCCTTTCGCCCAGACATCAAGACAAGGGGAATACGGCTTAGTTCTGGACTTTGTTGTAAGGCTTCATATACTTCAAATCCACTCATCCGAGGCAACAAGAAATCTAGCATGATCATCCAAGGCTTTGCTTGTTGGATCATTTCTAAGCCCTTGATGCCATCTGCCGCTTCTATCACCTCAAAGTTGGCGGGCGGGAGCATATCTCGCACCATGTTGCGGATTACCCGACTATCATCTATTACTAATATTTTATGAGCTGCCACTGCTGATAACCCCTCGGTTGGTTCGGTGAATGGACATTTGTAATTATGTTATTAGCTAGCAAGTCTGATAGTTGTTTTGATCATTTCAAACTATCGCATTAAAAGCACAATATTAATCACCTAATGCATGAAATTTGATTGGTGATTACATCGCTTGGCGCTGACTTAAAACTTAGAGAAGTCCTTAAAAGTGTTGTGAAGTAACGTTTTTAAGTACTTCTCTGTGCTATTCAAATTTTCAAGAGGACACCAGAGTAAGTAGCTTCGTTAATTTGATACATGGGTGAGTTCGCCATACATTATAGGCTTCTGAGCGCCATAAGATTTTTTCTAATTTGTTGTTACGTTTTACAGCGCTTGGCGCTGACTTAAAACCCAGAGAAAGTTTTGAAAGCGGCGCTTTCAAGACTTTCTCTGGAGTTTACGACAATCTACAGTGATGATCCCTTGACTAGATCTGTATAATTTCAAGTAAAAAGGGCAAGCTTAGAGTACCTATGCTTAATTTTTCAGATTATAAAAGCGATCGCCAATGCTAAAACTGCCAACAAAAATTAGTTCTCAACTTCATGTCCCAGCCTCTAGCCCAACTACGGAGACAAAATCTGAGGTAAATGGTGCTATCCCCAAAAAGTCGGTCATTGTCAAGTTAGAGAATGTTCGTAAGACCTATGCTAATGGTGCTGTCGGATTACGAGATGTAAATGTTGAGCTACACAAAGGTGATTTTAAGTTCATTACAGGGCATTCGGGATCGGGAAAATCCACGTTATTAAAGCTCCTGTATGGGGCGGAGAAAGCCTCTGATGGCGAAGTGATTGTGAATGGGTTTAATCTCAATGTTTTAAAAGGTAATGACCTCGCGATGCTACGGCGCAAAATAGGCATCGTGTTTCAAGACTATAAGCTGGTGCCAAAGCGGACTGTCTCTGAGAATGTCGCTTTTGTACTGATGGCTCAGGGCTATACTTACAAGGAAATTCAGCGCCGAGTCCAACCTGCGCTGAAAATGGTCGGACTGTTACACAAGGCGGATTGCTTTCCCGAAGAGCTATCTGGGGGCGAACAGCAAAGAACTAGTATTGCTAGAGCGATCGTTAATACGCCTCCTCTAGTGCTTGCCGATGAGCCAACAGGTAATCTTGATCCTGATAATGCGTGGCAGGTAATCAAAATTTTAAAAAAACTAAATTCCTTTGGCGTTACTGTTTTGCTAACTACCCACGATGAGCAATTAGTCAGAGCCGCCAATCATCCAGTTTTGCATTTGCAAAATGGTTACATCGTCTGATTAACCAGATTATGAGTGGCGGCGCAAAGCGCCGCCACTCATAATCTGGTTTTGACTCTACGGCGCTTGGCGCTAATCTAAAAAAACAGAAAGATTTTTGAAAGCAAGGCAGAGCCTTGCTTTCAAAAATCTCAAAACTATAAAAGGCTTTTAAAATGGTACAAAACGTCGTTAGATTTTTCACTAAGATCGATTACCTGCTGCGGGAAACTTTTTTAGGATTGCGGCGTGGCGGCTGGATGAACTGGGCGGCGATTAGTACTGTTGCGGTATTGCTGTTTCTTTTTGGGGCAAGTTTGCAAGTTTCTTGGCAACTCGAAAATGTATTGGGGCAGTTGGGCAGTCAACTGGAAATTTCGGTGTACCTTGATGAAAATATTGCGGGTGAGTCGATGCAGTCCCGCTTATTGCTGGTGGATGGGGTGGCGGCGGCTAAGTTGATTCCCAAGGAGGAGGCATGGCAAAACTTGATGCAAGATCTAGGTAAAAATGATCTCAGCCAAGCAACGCAGCAATTGGGCGGTAACCCCCTTGTTGATGAGTTTAAGGTTAGGGCTGTATCTAGCGATCGCGTGCCTGATGTGGCTAAGCTTATTTCAAGTTTGCAGGGAATCAATGAAGTTTGGTACACCAATGAAGTTGTGGAACGCATTGGTCAATTGCGCCGCGCTTTGAGTAATAGCAGTGTGGCAATTGTGGCAATTTTTACGATCATTGCGATCGCGGTGATCACAACAACGATTCGGTTGATTGTGTTGGCAAGGCGACGGGAAATTGAGGTGATGCAATTGGTGGGAGCCACGGCAGTGTGGATTTATTTCCCGTTTGTCTTGCAGGGTGTGTTTTTTGGGATTACGGGGGCGATCGCCGCCTATGGGATGTTGATGCTTAGCATTAATCTCTTGGGTGAGGCGATCGTCAATCAGCCTGAATTGATTAGATCGCTTACCCTTGGCTTAACTACAGACTTGCGATTACAGATTCTGCTCCCCACCGTATTAGCGCTGTTTGGCTCGGTAATTGGTGTGATGGGGAGCTTGCTTGCAGTAAGGAGGTTCTCTTTTAACTCTTGATATTCAGTCATTTATAAAAATCCGCCAAATTGCGATCGCTTCTTGCTTGCCTTTGACTAATACTGGTTCACAGGAAATTGCATCACGAATCTGAAAAGCAAGATCAGAATTAGCAATTTCGACATATATCGACTCAGAAATCGTAATCGCTCCTGCGGGAGTTGTACCTTCTAGTCGTTTTGCCGTATTCACGACATCGCCGATCGCTGTGTAGGTACGCACATCTTGACTACCAAATAACCCCTCAATCACCTCGCCTCTATGCACAGCACATCCTACCCCCAAATTATGCGGCGCGAGAACCGTTTGAGCCGCCTTCTGCATTGCTCTAGCGGCTGCTAGACCTTGTTGAGGAGATGCATAAATTGCCATAATTTCGTCGGCCGTAAAGCTAATTCTCAATGGCTGATAGGCGGCGGCAACAGGTTCCACTTTGCCATAGTACTCATTGAGGACGGAGGCAACCACATTCGGATTAGTTTCTTCGCACCAATTTGTAAATTTGCGAATATCCATAAATAAGATGGTGCGATCGCATCGTTGGAAATTGAGCTGGTTCGGGTTACTGACCGCCACATTGACCACATGAGTTCCCATCCCCCACTCCGCTAAATTTCGCAAAGTTTGAGCTGTTTCCTGTAATTGGGTGCGCTGTTGTGAAGTTTGTAAACTCAAAAATCCTAGCAACGAACCAATAAAGGTCAAACTGAGAATCAAGTATAAATGCGTAGTCTTGCTGGCAAACAGCCCTATCTGCTCCCATGAATTAGGGATTTCACCGATTTTTAGGCTAGTAACCGCATAAAAAGCAACGACCATTAGACTTCGCAAAATGCTTTCTAGTGGCAGAAGCCAGATACTGAGAGACTTGCTCCAGCGATCGCGCAGTCCTTGCAAGCAAGCAATAACTATGGAGAAAATCCAGAAAGTACTGTGACCTAAGGACGAAAAAAATCCTAGCCCTTCAATTTGGATATCAATGATCGTGTAACAGGCAACACCAATCAGATTTCCCCAAAATCGATTGGCAGATGGACGTGATAAGTACCAAGTCTGTAAAAGCATCACCCCAATTAATAGAGATTCTGTTGCATCAGTTAAATAATTTCCCACTCCATTTAAAGTGATATCGGAAATACTTTTAATGATTAAAAAATGTCCGCTGTTACCAAATAACTCACTCCAAAATGCTGCCCAGCGATCGCCATGAATTTGCCTGTTAATGAGATCGACTGGAGGTAATTGAGTTTGCTGAAACATATTTTTTATGCATAGAGAAATGTAATAGAGTGCGTCTCTTTGCGTTAAAAGTATTACAAGAGTAAAATTTCATCGTGCTTTTGTAATACAGCGCTTTGCGCTTAATTAAAACCCAGAGAAATTTTGGGAATCAAAGCGATACGACGCTTCCCAAAATTTCTCTGTACTACTAAACAGGCTGTAATACCGAATAAAGAAAACATACTGGGTTTGGTTTTCAATTCACAAAAGTGTGACTACACTTTTGTGAATTGGTATAAGAAGTAAGTGGCGGTGCTTCGCATCGTCACTCTTCTGAGCAAATTTAATCGTCATCATGATTGCGATCGTCATCATGATTGCGATCGTCATCATG
>MNZA01000106.1:0-3151 GCA_001873375.1 Oscillatoriales cyanobacterium CG2_30_44_21 | reverse complement strand
ATCGTCATCATGATTGCGATCGTCATCATGATTGCGATCGTCATCATGATTGCGATCGTCATCATGATTGCGATCATGGTCGTCACCATCGCGGTCAGCGTAAAGATCACGACTCGAGTCTTGTTGGCTAGTTTCAACAGAATTAGTAGTAGTCGCGGCTTGGGCGGTCAGTGACAATGGCAAAATAGTCGCTAAGCCAGCAAAACAAATTCCCCATAGAAGCTTTTGTACGTTCATAACTTTTTTATTTCGACAAGTTGTAATGTAATTAGTGAATGCTGTGATTATGTCGAAAGAAAGTAAAGAAGTCGGAAAGAGATAGCAAAGCTTACTCAGGACATAAACCCAAAAGACGAGTGGCGGCGCAGAGCGCCGCTACTCGTCTTTAGAGACCAATTCACGAAAGTGTTACAGCGCTTTGCGCTAACTGAAAACCCATTAAAGCCTCAATAGACTGTATTACGCTTTCGTGAATTGAAAAGCAAATCCCGTAAATAATATCAAATCAAGAAATGGCTACGCCATTTCTTGATTTGATAAGTAGTTAGGGTACTTAGTTCTTGGCAGGTGGCAAAGACACTTTTACATGAAGATCTTTTAGTTGAGAATCGTCCACCGATGAAGGCGCATCAGTGAGCATATCCCTTGCCTGTTGAGTTTTGGGGAAGGCAATTACATCGCGGATGGAGTCAGCTCCCGCAATCAACATCACGAGGCGATCCAGTCCAAAAGCCAATCCACCGTGGGGAGGCGTGCCATACTCAAAAGCTTCTAGTAAAAAGCCAAACTTCTCCTTTGCCTGTTCATCGCTCAAGCCGATCGCCGCAAATACTTTTTCTTGGACTTCGCGCTTGTGGATCCGAATGCTGCCACCGCCGATTTCTGTACCATTTAGCACAAGGTCATAGGCTTGGGCGATCGTATTTACATCAATGGGTTTAGCGATATCTTCGGCTTTGGGAGATGTGAAGGGATGGTGCAGCGCTTCGAGACGTTTCTCATCGGTATTCCACTCAAACATCGGAAAATCAGTTACCCACACAAAATTGAGCTTGTCGTGATCAATTAGCCCCAACTCGTGACCGAGAGCCAGACGTAAGCGATAGAGCGACTCATTGACGATCGCCTTTTCGCCCGCCCCAAATAATAAAATTGAGCCAGCGGTTGCGCCAGTGCGTTCTAATAGTTCTTGCTTCACTTCTTCGGTGAGGCTATCCTTGAGAGCGCCAATTGTATCAATAACGCCGCCTTCACGAACACGGATAAATGCTAGCCCCTTAGCGCCATACTGCGAGACTAGGTTAGATAAGTCCCCACCTGGCTTGATGCGAGTATTGGAGATCGCCGCGTCACCGCCAATCACGGGTAGCACTTTGATGATGCCGCCATTAGCAACAGTGTTAGCAAAAACTTTAAACCCTGAGTTGGCGAATAAATCCGTAACGTTGACTAGCTCCATGCCAAAACGAGTGTCAGGGCGATCGCATCCATAGCGATCCATTGATTCGGCATAGGTCAGCCTTGGGAAATCGCCTAGCTCTGTGCCTTTGACAGTTTTAAAGATATAGCGAATCAAGTTCTCATTGAGTTCAATAATTTCTTCTTGAGACATGAAACTCATTTCCATGTCCAATTGCGTAAATTCAGGCTGGCGATCAGCCCGCAAATCTTCATCACGAAAACATCGCGCAATCTGATAATAGCGATCGCATCCGCCCACCATCAACAACTGCTTAAATAACTGCGGCGACTGGGGTAATGCGTACCATTGACCAGCATTGACTCGGCTAGGAACCAGATAGTCTCGCGCCCCTTCAGGCGTGGAGCGACAAAGTATTGGTGTTTCCACTTCCATAAATCCATATTCATCTTCAAGGAAGCGGCGAATTGACTTCACCACTTCAAACCGCAGCTTGAGATTATTAGCGAGACTGCTGCCGCGCATATCGAGATAGCGATATTTGAGGCGCAACTCTTCCTTAATGGTGTCCGCCTCAGAAATCAGAAATGGCAAGGGCTTGCTAACGGCATTGAGCAATTCAATGGACTCAGCATAAATTTCCACTTCGCCTGTGGCAAGTTTGGTATTGAGCGATTCGTCAGGACGCTTGGAAACCTTGCCAATAATTTTAACGACATATTCATTTCGCATTTCCCCTGCCAACTGGTAAGACTCTGGAGTGCGCTGAGGATCGCTCACAATTTGCAAGATGCCTGTGCGATCGCGTAAATCCAAAAAGATCACGCCACCATGATCCCTCCTGCGATCGACCCAACCGCATAAGCTAACTGTTTGTCCGATATGTTCGGCATTGAGGTGACCGCAATAGTTGCTACGCATCATGGTTTTCGCGAGGACTTGATATAAATCTTAATTTAGAACAATGTTTATAATAACTGAATGATGTGCCAAGGCTCTGCGATTTACAGCGCTTTGCGTTTAAACCCAAACCAACAAAAAAATTAAAAGCCCAAGAGAGTAATGGCGGCGCGTTGCGCCGCCATTACTCTCTTGGGCTTTATGTCAATTTTCGTCAGCAAGCATGAAGCATTAAAAGAAGCTCAACTCTGTCTCGAATCGCATCTCTAACCTGCCGAAAAGAATCCAGAGATTCATCATCTGCTTGAGGTAAGCTCCATTCATCAAAAGTACGCCTTAACATCCATTCATCATCCAATTCCACTTTATTGTTTGACAACACGATTACAGTGTCGAAACTTTTAGGGTTGAAGTTGTTGAGAGGTTGACCATCAATATTTCTAATATCAAGATCAACTTCATCCATGACAGAAACACAGTGAGCATTAATCTGACTCATTCCCAAATAGGAGCTAGAAACATGAATCTGCTTATCAGACAGTTTATGCATCCAAGCTTCTGCCATCTTAGAATAGGTACTTTCTTGGCAAACAAACATAACATTTTTCATTACTGAAATCCAGAAGTGTTGAACGATAGGAAATAATCAGAAAAAAGCACTCCTAATCTGTTAAACTAGAAGCAATAAATTAAAAAAATAATATCTGTGATGTTATCCAACTTCCCCCATATTGTCAAACATTTGCTTTCACTTTTACCTCAAAACGATTATCCGAAGCTAGACACATTTTCGTTTGTAAGTTGCTGGCTAAGTTTTGTACTCGACCAAAG
>MNZA01000091.1:10975-12571 GCA_001873375.1 Oscillatoriales cyanobacterium CG2_30_44_21 | reverse complement strand
TCGCGCCGCCACTCCTTTTATTGTGCTATCTACCATATAAAAGCCAAAGATTATGGGTACGTTGCTTTGCAACGTACCCATAATCTTTGGCTTTTATACTTGTAATTTTGGTAAAATCTACTATAATAAAAACTATAATTGCATCTATCCCCCAAAGCCATGATCGCTGCTCACCACCATGTCGGCTTGAAGTCAAACTTCCCCTCAAACTCACTCAATGTCTCCACCGAAAACTATGGGTTACTAACCGATCTCTATCAACTGACGATGGGAGCTTGCTATGTCAACGAAGGCTGCGATCGCCAGCGAGCCAGCTTTGAGCTATTTGTGCGCCGACTGCCTCAAGGCTTTGGCTACCTCATTGCCATGGGACTAGCGCAAGCAGTGGAATATTTGCAAAATCTTCATTTCACTCCCGAACAGATCGCCGCCTTGCAAGCAACTGAAATATTTGCCAAAGCCGATCGCCGCTTTTGGGATTTATTAAGAAATTTTCAGTTTGAAGGCGACCTTTGGGCTGTGCCTGAAGGGACAGCCATGTTTGCTAATGAGCCTTTTTTAAGAATTGAAGCCCCACTTTGGCAGGCGCAACTGGTGGAAACCTATTTGTTAAATACCATCAATTATCAAACTCTGATTGCCACAAAAGCCGCCAGATTACGCGATGTTGCAGGCGATCGGATTACCCTTTTGGAATTTGGCACCAGACGCGCTTTTAGCCCTCAAGCCTCACTCTGGGCAGCCCGAGCCGCCCTAGCCGCAGGGATGAACGCCACTTCCAATGTGTTAGCGGCTCTGAAACTTGGTCGCAAGCCCAGTGGCACGATGGCTCACGCCTTAGTAATGGCGCTGAGTGCCACCCAAGGCAGCGAAGCTCAAGCTTTTAGCGCCTTCCATCAAGTCTTTCCCAATAGTCATTTACTTATCGACACCTTTGACACGATCGCCGCCGCCCGCGATCTTGCCGAAAAAATCAAATCTGGGGAAATGCAAGTGCAGGGAGTACGGATTGATTCGGGTGATCTTGCCGCCGTTTCTCAAGAAATCCGCGCCATCCTCCCCGATGTTGCCATTTTTGCCAGCGGCGACATTGACGAAGCCGAGATTGTCCGACTCAAAGAATTGGGTGCGCCAATTGATGGCTATGGTATTGGCACAAAATTAGTAACAGGTGCGCCCGTCAATGGAGTTTATAAATTAGTCGAAATTGACAATATTCCTGTTTCTAAAAAGTCAAGCGGCAAACAATCGATCGCAGGGCGTAAGCAAATTTGGCGCAGTTTTGAGCAGGGAATAATCACAGGCGATCGCCTTACCCATACTTCTGCATTTCCCACATCCCCAGAGCAACCCCTCCTAGAGCTAGTCATCCACAATGGCGAATTGTTAAAGCCCCTCGATAGATTGGAGGCGATCGCTCAGCGTACCCGCGACTCTGTGCAGTCCTTACCTCAAGCAGTTCGCCATATTACTAATCCAGAGACAATTCCAACGATGGTTGATATGAAATAGGCTTACGGCAATCTCAATGGCTGTCGCCGTGCCACCAAGAATCGGTTCCTTAAAAGCCAAGAATTAGCATTGCGGCGCTTCGCG
>MNZA01000091.1:0-10967 GCA_001873375.1 Oscillatoriales cyanobacterium CG2_30_44_21 | reverse complement strand
CGCGCCGCAATGCTAATTCTTGGCTTTTCAAATAAAGAAATGGCTACGCCATTTCTTTATTTGGACTTACCATCCCCAAGTGCCAGACTCACCTTTAAATGGTCCCACAATATCGGAAGTAATCCAGCCACCATAAAAATCGCCAGCTTGCGGTGTAATCAACTCATCATTCACAAAACATTGATCCATGAGGCTGCCATAAAAGCTCAAGGAATCTTGAATATCCACAAAATCTGGAGTTGGTGAAATATATCGCCAAGCCACATTTTGAATAACCCGATCAGCGATCGCCAGATCATAGTATTGGCTCACACCCTTCCATTCGCACCTTGTCCGCCGTGAAGTCTCAACTAAGCACACCATCTTGATGTCATCCATTGGGATGTAATAGCAAGGCGGATGACTAGTTTCCAGAACTCTCTTAGCCCGTTGAGTTTCAGCCAAAACTATGCCATTACAAATAATACGAATCCTTTTATCAGTGTCTTCAAGAATCGCAGGACGAGGATAGTCCCAAACAGACTCTTGCCCTAGCTGTGGCTCAATGCGTTGAGGTCGATTTAAAAACATAGCAAGTGAAACACCATATTATTGATTAGGGCTGCGCCGTAATACCCAATAAAGAAACAGCGTAGCCATTTTTATTACAAACCCAAGAAGTAAGTGGCGACGCGAAGCGCCGCCATTTACTTCTTGGGCTTGGGGATTGGTATAAAACAGAGAATAAATTTTTAGTGGCGCGGCATTGCTGCGCCACTAAAAATTTATCACCTACTAATTTTGCTTTAACTTTGCGTATATCCTACGCAAAAAATGGGTAACTTGAATTTTAAGAGCAAGTTACTTGCAGGTAAGGGAAAGTGAACTTCAAGCATCAAGAATTAAATTACTTAGTTAGCTTATGGCTGCGCGATCGCCGCTTTAGCAAGTCCCAAATGAATAATCAAGGGTTCACCCTGATCGAGCTACTAGTCGTCATCATTATTATTGGTATTTTGGCAGCGATCGCCCTACCATCATTATTAAATCAAACCGACAAGGCAAGATTTGCCGAAGCCAAGTCTTATATCTCCTTGATGAGCCGATTACAACAGTCATACTACTTAGAAAAACAGAGCTTCGTTACTGATGTTGGCGAATTAGGGATAGCGTCAAGTTCAGCGTCCTACACTTACAGCATCGTTGCAGGTAGCGTCGATGGCAACTTTGCACCCCAGCAACCTAAGCAGCTAATTACAAATGTGGCTGTGCCTAAGTCTCAAGCTTTTAGAGCTTTCGTGGGTGTTGTGGGTATTCCTGGGGTAGTGCGTATTGATACTGTTTTCTGCATTGCTAATTTATCAAATATTAACCCAATTCCCCCTGGAGCCTTGGATGTACCCGCCCAAACTATGGTTTGCCCCACAAATTTTTCGATACAGGCACAGTAGTCTGTTTTCATGAGGACTCACGGAAAAGCCCCAAAGGTAGAGGTAATTCATGAATTGCCCCTACCTTTGGGGCTTTTCCGTCTGGCGCTTTGCTTGCAAAGCTCGGAAACAAACACAAAGCCTCCAAAAATATTTTTTAGTCAGGGTGATATGATTCTGTTTTGTTGTGGGTAAGTTACGCTCATAACCCAATAAGTTAACTTTCTTGACATACAAGGGAAAAGAATTATGAAATCTGAATTCAAGACCAAGCTCATTCAACACATCCTCAACAAAAAGAATGGCGAAAAAGGTTTCACCTTGATCGAGCTTCTAGTTGTTATCATCATCATCGGTATTCTCGCTGCCATTGCACTTCCCTCTTTCTTGAACCAAGCTGCAAAGGCTCGTCAGTCTGAAGCCAAGACCTCCGTTGGTTCTTTGATAAAGGCTCAAGAAGCTTACTACCTAGAAAAGCAGTCCTACGCCAACGCCTTCACCACCCTTGGTCAAGAGCAAGGTACAATCAAAACTGAAACTGAGAACTACACCTACGCTATTTCTGGCGCTTCTCGTGGTACTACTGGCACAGCTGCATTTGGATTTGTCGCAGCAACTCCTCGTGAACCAAGCTTAAAAGCCTATGCTGCTCTTTCGCAGCTAGTAGCTTCTGGAGCTACCAATAACACTCTCAGCGTGCTTTGCGAAGCAATTAGCGCGGGTATTGTTACTCCTGGTCTTGGAGCATTTACTCAAGTTACAGGCTCTGCACCCGTATGTACTGGTAGCTTTACTGGTATTCAATAGTATCTAATTCTTTTGACTTACTACATAAAAAGGATGCAGAGGTTATATATTCTCTGCATCCTTCTTGTGTATTTTTGCTTTTTGACACCATAGTTGCTTAATAGCATGGATTACTTAGTTGTTACTGAAAGCTTACAAAAACAGGCTTGCCAAGCTTATCAGCAAAATAATTATCAGGTTGCTATAAAACTGTATGAGCAATTAGTAAGTATCGCTCCTGACTGTCAAGAGCATTACTTATATTTGGGACTCAACCATCTGTTAGCCAATCAGCTCGAATCCGCACTGTTGGTATGGCAAACTTTAATTGACCGCGAAGATGATTTCTCTAATATTGAGACTATTACGCTTGCCCTATCTCAATTTCTAGACCAAGAAGCAAATTATCAAATTGAAAATGACCAAATTGACAAAGCCACTCAAATTCGTGATTGTCTATGTGAAGTAAGCCCTTACTATCTCTCAAATCTTCTTAGTATTGTTCTCCATTCCTTAAAACAACAGAAGTTTATTCGAGACAAAATCACTGAATTAGATATCTTTTCTCTATTAAATTCCGACTTGTTTATTCCCCTAGAAGAGTCACAAATCACAGATTTTCTGGAATCTATCCTAGAAAATCACTCTGACAATGAAATGGCTATGCAACTGGTTGAGCAAGTCTGCCAAGCCCATCCACAACATCATTCTCTAGTTAATAAAAAATTAAAAAACATTGTAGATAAATTGTTAAATAATTTATCTAAGTCAATGCCTATAATGGTTCTAGGTAATCGACTGTATTCTGAAGATATAGATTTTTACATAGCCCTATCGATAGCTTATTTCAAAAAAAATAATTTTGCTCAGGCAGTTCAAATATCCCAGCAGCTCTATAGCTTAGCTCAGAACTTGAATACAGTAGCTAAATTTATGGCTGGTAATGTCCTGATTTCTCAAACACTTCGCAATCCCTCCGATTGGGATAAAGCTATTGTCATTAGCGGAGAAATAAGTAAACATCTGCGTAATCTAATCGAGGAAGATTTTTTACAGTTTTCAGCGCGAGATGCCGCTTTCCACATGATAGTTATTGGTTATCATTATGCATATCTTTTTGACTCACCTAGGGAAAATCTGCTGTTACGGAGTGCCGTCCGTGAGTTTGCCACCAAAAGAATCCTTGCTGGTAATCAGAAGATTATCGACAACTATCGCAAAAGATTATTAATTCGTAAACAGAACTATATTCCTGAGCGACCTTTGCGGATTGGCTATATTTCTCAATATCTGCGTAGACATTCAGTAGGTTTTCTTGCAAGATGGCTAATTAAGTATCATAACGCTGAAAACCTCACTACCTATGGCTACCTAGGTCACGAATATGCTCAAGATCCTCTTCGTAATTGGTATACTTCCCAGTTCTTTAAAGTTAATTTAGAACCGATTACAGATACTAATCTGGAAGCAGTGATTAATGACGGTGTAGATATCTTAATCGATCTCGATAGCATTACGGCTCAGCATGGAGGCTCCCTAGTATTTAAGCCTTCTCCCATTCAGGCGACTTGGCTAGGTTGGGATGCCAATGGTCTTAGTAGCATTGACTATTTCATTGCCGATCCCTATATCTTGCCAAACGATGCTCAGGAATATTACACCGAAAAAATTTGGCGCTTACCGCATACATTCCTTGCCGTTGATGGATTTGAAATAGGTATCCCTAGCATCCGCCGTGATCTGCTAGACATTCCTGAAGATGCCATTGTCTATCTCAGCGCTCAAAATATTGCAAAACGCCACCCCCGCAATATCTGGTGTCAGTTACAAATTATCAAACAAGCTCCTAATAGTTACTTACTGCTCAAGAGTATGTTTGCTGACCAAGAAGCGATGCAGAAATACTTGTTTGACCTAGCAGATCAAGAAGGGATTGATAGACAGAGATTGAAATTCTTACCCATGACGAATACTGAAGAGGAACATCGCGCCAATATGCTAATTGCCGATGTTGTTCTTGATACCTATCCATACAATGGAGCAACCCACACAATGGAAACCCTTTGGATGGAAGTACCTTTAGTAACACAGGTGGGAGAACAATTTGCGTCACGAAATAGTTACAGCATGATGATCAATGCAGGCATCACTGAAGGCATTGCTGAAACCGATCAAGAATATATTGAATGGGGCGTGCGTCTTGGCATCGATCGAGAACTGCGTCAGCAAGTAATTGCTAAGTTACGCCAAGCCAAGCATACTGCGCCACTCTGGAATGCTCGTCAATTTGCCAGAGATATGGAAACAGCCTATCAGCAAATGTGGGATATCTATTTACAGTCTGAAGATCTTGACTTGGCAATTGATCGCCAAGCAGATCGGGAACTATTCATTGCTGAAGCAAAAATCAAAAATGAGGATGCGGTTTGGTTTGCTCAACATGACAAGCTAGATAAAGCGATCGCATGTTGGCTAACTGCCATTGACTGGGATCCTGATTATATTGATGCTTACTACAATCTTGGTACAGCCTATAACCAATTGCAAGACTATGAGCGATCAGCACAGGCTTTTGAGCAAGCGATCAAGATTAAACCCAATTACCCTGAAGCTCTTTACAACTTAGGTCTAACTCTCGTCAGACTAAATAGATTAAATGATGCTCTGCAAAGCTATCAAAAAGCATTAGAAATTAGCCCCGATGATATTGATATTCATTTGGCGATCGGCAGTGTTTATTTCAAACAGAAACAATTCAAACCATCTTTAGCTGCCTATGAATCGGCTTTAGCAATTAATCCTAAGTCCAGTTCCGCATTAGTTAGTATCGGTGCGTTACTGGTTGAGCTAGGTGAGCTTGATCGAGCAATTTCTTATCTCAATGAAGCCCTGACCATTGAACCCAACGATGCTCAAGCCTATTGTAATTTGGGTTATGCCTTCATGATCAAGGAGCAAATGAATGAGGCGATCTATTTCTACAATAAATCTCTAGAACTTGATCCGACCTTTGCCGATGCTTACTGGCATTTCAACAATTACATCGTTTCCTTTGTTAACCATCCTTTATATTTTAACTTTCCAGTTAGAAGACAACTAGCAGATCAATTTTTAAACACTTGCTTTACCACTGACCCAATCAGGTCTTCTTTGGTGTACCTTACTAACTATGTCTTTTCTGGGATGAACGATCAAGTTCATCAAAGAATCGAAGACTTGGAAGCGTATATATTGGCTAATACATCGCAATTATCCAATTTAGATATAGAGCTTATCTATGCAAACTTTCTATTCCTCGTCTCTAGCACAAGGGATAGCCTTGAGAGAAATTCCCGCTTATACAGATTTTCAGGTGATCTCTTCGCTAAGGAAATTATGCCCTTGATAGAACAGCGCTCTGATTGGCATTCAGAGTATAAAACTCAAGATATTTATCATGGTGATCGTCCCCTGCGTATCGGTATAATCTCCCCTAACTTCGGTCGTCATTCCGTTGGTTGGTGTAGCCTGCCCACAATCAAAGAACTATCTAAAATCACTCCCCACCTGTATCTTTACAATACAGGTCTAGGGAAACCAGACAACCTAACAAGAGAATTTGAATGTGCTGCTAAACATTACTGGTATGAAAAAGAATTAGCAATTCCTGAAGAAAGTAGCTATGATGCCAGACTAAATAGAACTAGCACCGACATTCTTAACGATCAGCTAGATGTTTTGATTGATCTAGATTCCATAACACATCCTTTTAACTTACATTTACTTAATCGCAAACTCGCTCCTATCTGTATCTCTTGGCTAGGCTATGATGCTCCTTTTCTATCATCTGACAACTACTGGCTGGGAGATCAATATACCCATCCTCTGGGCGTAGACGAGTACTATGTCGAAAAAATTGTGAGATTGCCGGATGCGCACATGGCAGTGTCAGGATTTGAGGCTGAGGAAATTGACCGCGATCAAGTAAGGGCTAAATTAGGTATCACCCCTAAACAGATTGCCTATCTAATGGCAGCCCCTGGACGCAAGTTCAATAGGACTATGGCTAAAGCAGGTGTGCAAATTCTTAATCAAGTGCCTGATGCAGTACTGATGTATAAGGGAATTGTAGATTTAGAAGTTGTTAAGGAAGTTTTTGATAATGAATGTGATGCTATCGGTCTAGATCGAGAGAGAATTAAATTTCTACCCGCCAAAAAGACCGAAAAAGAGCATCGTTCCGTTTATCAAATTGCTGATATCTTCCTAGATTCCTTTCCTTACAACGGTGGTACACACAACCTTGAAGCGCTCTGGTTCAATTTGCCTGTAGTTACGCATAAGGGAGAACAATCTTTTGCCAGAATGGGATATTCATTTTTGCAAGCGGTTGGGATTAATGAAGGTATTGCCAACGACTGGGATGAATATATTGCATGGGGTGTCAGGTATGGATTAGAGTCAGAATTAAGAAGTGCGGTTAGGCAGCAGCTAATAGATTCTAAAAAATCTGATAATCTGGCTCCTTTGTGGAATCCTAAGAAATTGGCACATGATATGTATGATTTATTGCAAACTTTATTGAGTGCAAAAGTAAACAAATGAAACTACGCACCACCAAACCTTAGCGGGACAGAAGCACATCCAGACTAACAACCCTTTAATCTTGGTAAAACCTAGCAATTACTTCTTGCTTTTTTTATTATGTCCTGTAATATTTCCTTATTAGGTTCTTGAGATAGATCTGATGTAATAGATTTAATAACTTCCAATGGTAGATTCCACCAACTTAATTCAAGAAGCAATTTACGTATTTCCAGATTAAATCTATACCTGATTTCCCTCGTAGGATTTCCTCCAACAATACAGTATGGAGGGACATTTTTCACAACATGAGAATTAGCCGCAACTACGGCTCCATCACCAATAGAAACTCCAGACATGATAGTAACTCCATTCCCTAACCATACATCATTACCAATCACAACATCCCCACTAGTAGAAGGATGTCCTTGAATATCAGATCCTCCAAGTTCATCAACAAATATATGTCCAAATG
This sequence comes from Oscillatoriales cyanobacterium CG2_30_44_21, assembly GCA_001873375.1. GTDB lineage: Bacteria > Cyanobacteriota > Cyanobacteriia > Pseudanabaenales > Pseudanabaenaceae > Pseudanabaena. The sequence continues at coordinate 3,734 of MNZA01000091.1, read as the reverse complement.
GAAAAGTTGCTATCCAATCGATGCGATGATTGCCACCTAGAAAGATTTTTGCATTAGTGCTGATTGAGCAAAAGCTTCCTATTTTTAGACAAGCCCCTTCGCTCCACTGCATTAAAGATATATTTTCTATTCCATAGGAAAATCTCCCAATCGTAATTTCACTGTTGCCGATAGAGACGTATCTTGTTCCAAGAATAGAGTTTATCTCATTCATTTGAATACTTATTTCTATTAATATCTGATGTTACGTGGAAGGAATGGACATTTTTTGGAGGAGAGAGAAACTAGCCTTCATGGCGTTGAAGTAAAGTTTAGCCTTGAGAGCAAAGTGATTAAGTTTAGTCTTGAGGCGGAGACGTTCCAACTTAACAAAAGCAAAAAAGCAAGCAAAGATATGATTTTTCTGAGTATGAGGAATACCCGTTGGAGATTTCGCCAAAGCGAGATTCGATTTTACTGACTTGTGAAATTCTTCAACTGTCCATCGTTTTTGATAGATTGTGTTGATGTCAGATGCGGTTAAGTCGAGATTACTACAAGCTAAGTACAAGATACCTGTCGATTGATTTTTGTTTTTAAAAACTTGCTTGGTGATTAAGACAGGAAAATCAAGTCCTTTCAAAAACACCTTGCAACAGGCATCTGGTTTTAACTCAATTGACTCCAGATTAACGAATTGTCCCTGACTTTTGTCGTCTGCACAAATGGCTAAACGATTACCTTTGACAGCCATAATGAAGTCTCTTTTGACTCCTTGTTTAATATATTTCATATTTTCTTTGCTGCTGAACCAGATATCTGTCAACACATAGCGAAATTTCAGTTGGTTCTGACAGCAGACATGGAGCATCCTTCGCATCATTGCATTTTTAGTTTCCTCAGATACGAATTTGGTTTTACCTGTTTTGGGGTCAATTACCTCTCTCGATTTCTCCACAATTTCATAGGCAACTGGTAGGCTGATCTCTTGGTTGTGGTAGATACAGTTGAGGATATTTATACCTTTGATGCTACGGTTTTTGCTGTGGTCAAAATACCATCCTACTATCTTGTTTTCGTCAGTATATGGTTTGTATTCTATGGTGTCGTCAAAAATCAGTACCGCATCTTTGCTTTCATGCTTGCGAATCGTGGGTTTTACTAGATGCCATAGTGCGGCTGAGCCTCCTACACATTGTCTCAAACGACTGGTTATTTGGTCATGGCTCAGTTCGCCATCCAACAACTCTGATAGTCCTGTCGCTGTTACTTTCCCAAAACTGCTGATTAGATAGTCTGAGTATAGGTCTAAGAACTGTCTGTCCATGCCTTTTTCCCTCTTTCCAACTCTATCTTTATTTTATTTCGTCTCTCTTCTACGTAACATCAGTTAATATTTAGGAATAACGACTTATATTTCTAATCAAGAAATAATTTTCTTAGATTCTCTAAATCAGTATTTGCTAAGTTTATAACTTCGGAAATACGAGACTCCAAACATTTTAGCAGCTCATGATTTTCCATAGATATAAACACAACATTCGGCTCACCGTCACTCACATCGATATTTTCTTCAAAAATCAAATCAAGTGCTACATCAGACAACAAAGAATCTACATTTTCAGAAGTATGCTCTGTTATTCCAATAAGAATAGATATATTTTTTTTCTGTGGATGATTAAAGATTACTGACAAACAATTGCGTAAACTTTTGTATAAATTTTCCTCGTCTTCCTGCCAATCTGGACAAATGAGAATATTTATACTTTTTAGTTCATCGATATAGTCATTATATTTTTCATCGTTACATTGCTTAACGGCTCGTAGTAACGCACGAACATGAACAACATCACCTTCCGAGCTTTCATGTTCCATACTTTCAACTTTAAAAGCTCCCTTAAATCCATAGACTTGGTTCAGCTTCAAATAAGCAGGATATTCAGCACAATAGTACATAAATGAGTTGATGTTCCAAAAGCTAATATGAGTAGGATCTTGAAAAGCCCCACGTCCATCGGTCGAAGGTACTCTGATATCAATAACCCCATCTGGCTTAGCAACTCTCCATAACTCATTCATAGTATGGATACGATCTTGCAAATGCTCAATCACATCATAGGCGCGGATAACGTCAGCACTGCTATCAGGAAATGGAAAACGAGAGTTGAGATTTGCCACCACATCTACATTAGGACGAGGAGCTATATCAACACCAATAAAACCTTCGGGCTTCCAATCACCACATCCCAAATCGATACATAGTCTATTTGAATAATTGCTAGATTGCTCAGAAGATGTATTTATTTTAAGAATTATATCTTGAACAACATTAATGTAAGTGTACTTCTCAGAAACTTCGTGATGTAATGTATCGGCAATCTCTATACGCTCTTTTTGGTGATCAGGATGTAAATAATAGGATGCTTTTTCATTCAATTCCTCTATAGATTTATATGAAATCTCCTTGTGTACGCTGGTAAAAGAGGGCAAGTCTGATCGCCAGTCCGTAAGAATAAAACCACCCGCAGCAGCAACATCCATAACCCTGTTAATTACCGTACTGTCAAATTGTAGAGAAGTAATGTTTAAATTAATTTTTGAACTGGCATAAATAGATCTAATTACTTCATCATTATTTGTAGGCTTATGGTACTTTACATTAGGTTTATTGATTGTTTGAAATCCATCTTGATAGCCATGAAGATATCTTGGATCACCTCCAATTATATCTATATTTCCACTGGTAAGCCTGCTTATAATTTCACCCCTAAAAAATTGAGATTGAGTATGTAAGCATGACATATAGAAATATTTGAGACATAAAGACTGTACTGATATTTCTTCTGTATCTAACTTGTTAGCAGCAAATTTTGTAGCCCGTTCTGATAATTTATAAGGCAAGTTAGTTACTCGATTCCATATATCTGCTTGGATTAAATGAGAGAAGGGAAGATTTTTAATACTTTGATCTAGACTTGGCAGTACGTGACCGACGAATGATAGATCATAACTATAAATTTCATCATATTTTGATTTCTGAAATTCAGAAGCATGATCAATAGAAAAGCAGTTATTGATACCTATATTTCTAAAATCCAAGAAATTGTCATATTCCAAACAAAAGTGCCAACTTCTATCTTTTATGGCAATCCAAGCATTTAATTTCTTTTCAATTGACTCTATATCAATTAGATTACTAAATACATTGTCATGATGAATAAATATCAAAGGAGTATCCAATACCTCAAAAATAAACTTATTTACTTCTTTTACATACACCGAAGCAATACCACAAGGATTGGTCAGCAGTATAAAATCAGGATTCGTTTTTTTTACATAAGATATATAGTGATCCACCGTCATATTGTAAATATTGACTAAATCAACTGTGTGACCTAGTGATGTAATAGCTTCACTAAAAGCATTTATAATTCTTTGATAAATAGGGGTATTAGAAGATTCTATTAAAAAACGAGAATTTGATTGGACATTGCTCATTTTAAGACTCCTTCATGTGTGCTAATAAACAATTATTTTTTGTTATGTAAAGACTGTTAATTGTAACCAGTAATAATTTTTATAACAAATATAATAGTACTATATTTTGATGTTCTTATGGATTTGATGTATAAACAGTACGGTCAGAAGTGTTGAACGATAGGAAATAATCAGAAAAAAGCACTCCTAATCTTTTAAACTAGAAGCAATAAATTAAAAAAATAATATCTGTGATGTTATCCAACTTCCCCCATATT
>MNZA01000155.1 GCA_001873375.1 Oscillatoriales cyanobacterium CG2_30_44_21 | reverse complement strand
CAATTCTTGGGTTTTATATCCTAGTAAACTTGGGCAACAGCTATAAAAACTAAGATTAATGGGGTGGGCAAAGCCTGCCCCATTAATCTTGGCTTTAATAAATTTTTATCCCATACGGCATTCAGCAAATATGAAATCTGGAAAAATTGAAAACTCTTTTTACTGGATTGCGGCAATTTTGGGATTAGTTCTTGATCAAGTCACGAAGTATTTAGCAGTACATTATCTCAAGGGTTTTCGATCGCTGCCCCTCGTTGAAGGGGTCTTTCATTTTACTTACGCCACCAATACGGGAGCCGCGTTTAGCTTATTTAGTGGGCAAATTGACTGGCTCAAATGGGTTTCTCTGATCGTTACCCTTGCTTTGATCGTTTTAGGGATCTTTAGTAAAACCTTAAACCGTTGGGAGCAAGTCGGCTATGGCTGCATATTGGCAGGAGCCGCAGGCAATGGCATTGATCGATTTGTCGCTGGATATGTGGTGGACTTTATCGATGTGCGGGTTATTCGCTTTGCGATTTTTAATATCGCTGATGTGTTTATTAACATTGGCTTAATTTGTTTGGCGATCGCGGTTTTTACGGCTAGCAAACTAAATCCCAAAAATTAGAAGCGTGCGAGTCAGCCTATTGAGAAAATTTTGAAAGCGGCGCACTGCGCCACTTTCAAAATTTTCTCAATAGGCTATAAAATAAACAACAAATCTTGATGTCGCGGCGAAGCTACCTCATCAAGTTCTCAATCCCCAAATTGCACAGCGCTCAAGTCTATGACAAACTCACCCAAAATCGTGGTCGTTACTAATGGCAAGGGGGGCGTTGGTAAAACTACAACCGCGATCGCCTTGGCAGGAATTTTGGCACAGGAGATCAAAGTATTAGTTGTGGATGCTGATGTTCAGGGGAGTCTGTCATGGTGGGTCGGACGCAGTGAAAAGAATATGGGTTTTGAAATTGCCAAGGAAATTGACCCCACCCATCTAAAAAAATTACCAAAACTCAATAGTTACGATCTCGTCTTAGTCGATACGCCACCCGCCTTACATTCCCATGCTCTTGGGACAGTTGTGGCGATCGCTGATTATTTAGTACTACCCAGCCCCGCCGCACCCATGGACTTGACTGCTCTGATTGAAACTGTAAGCAATACCGTGCGTCCTGCCAAAGTCCCCCATCGAGTTCTGCTTACCCGCGTTGATCCGCGTTGTCTCAATGAAGCATTGGAAGCTCAAAATACTTTGCAAGAAGTCGGAGTACCTGTATTCCATGCCTTTGTAAGAGCTTACAAAGCCCACGAAAGGGCGGCTCTGGAAGGGAAGTTAGTCACTGAATGGAAAGGCAAAAATGCGAGAGAGGCGGAAGCGGACTATCGGCGTGTTGTCGATGAGCTAAAGCGCGATATTTTTAAATAATTTGCAAGGGTGGCTTCGCCGCCCTTGCAAATTATGGAGTGCTACGATAAAGGGAGTGACGGGGCTTTGCGCCGCCACTCCCTTTATCGGTAAAAATCTATAAACCTTAATTTAATCTCGAAAAATATGGCAGTCAAACCAGATTGGTTGCGGGTAAAAGCACCGCAATGGGAACGTGTCGGCAATGTCAAAGAAGTTCTGCGCAACCTAGGACTAAATACAGTATGCGAAGAGGCTTCTTGCCCAAACATTGGTGAATGCTTTAACCAAGGGACTGCCACATTTTTGATTATGGGACCCGCTTGCACGCGCGCCTGCCCATACTGCGATATTGACTTTGAGAAGAAGCCGCAAGCCCTTGACCCAGCCGAACCAATTAACCTTGGGGAAGCGGTGCGGCGCATGAAGCTGAAGCACGTTGTTGTTACATCGGTCAATCGCGATGATCTGCCCGATGGCGGCGCATCGCAGTTTGTGCGCTGCATCGAAGAAATCCGTAAATTGATGCCCGCAACTACGATCGAACTTCTCATTCCCGATCTATGTGCTAATTGGGAAGCATTGGAAACTATTCTTGCGGCGCGTCCCCATGTGCTGAATCACAATACGGAAACTGTCCCAAGACTCTATCGCCGTGTGCGTCCCCAAGGAGACTATCAGCGCAGTTTAGAGCTTTTGCGCCGCGCTCGGACGATCGCGCCTTGGGTTTACACCAAGTCAGGAATTATGGTGGGCATGGGTGAAACTGCCGATGAGGTGTTAGAAGTTATGGCTGATTTGCGATCGGTTGATTGTGACATTATTACGATTGGGCAGTATTTGCAGCCTTCCGCTAAGCATTTGACTTTGCAAGAGTTTGTCAAGCCTGAGCAGTTTGAAGCATGGCGGATTGCTGGTGAAGCAATGGGATTTTTACAGGTGGTATCTTCGCCACTGACTCGCAGTTCTTATCATGCTGAGCAAGTGCAAGCCCTAATGAAGCTATACCCCAAAACCTAAGAAATGAATGGCGGCGCGAAGCGCCGCCATTCATTTCTTAGGTTTATTACAGATTGTTTAGACTTTGAGGGGTACAGAGAAAGTTTTAGGTCAGCGCTTCGCGCTGTATGAAATCGTGGCATCTATACAAAGCCTGTTTTTGTAATTACAATTACGAACTATGAAAAATACTACTGATCGGTGGCAACATACTCGTGACTGGCTCGCTGGTCAAATGGGTGTGGATGAGCAACGCAAAACTGAGGTCTACTTAGAAATTGCTCAGTCGGCAACTCTCAAAGATGCTACCTATTGGTTACAAATTATTTTTTCGGCGGGAATTGCCACAATTGGTTTAGCTTTGAGCAGCCCTGCGGTAATTATTGGGGCGATGTTGATTTCTCCATTGATGGGACCAATTTTATCGCTGGGGCTGAGTTTGGCGGCGGGGGATTTTATTTTATTGGTGCGGGCGATCGCTAACTTAGCATTGAGTTGTGCGGTGGCAATTAGCTTTGCGATGCTGCTCATTTTTAGCTTGCCTTTTAAAGAAGCAACTAGCGAAATTTTAGCGAGAACGACCCCAAATACCTTAGATTTAGGAGTCGCCCTATTTTCGGGGGCAATCGGCACGATCGCCACCTGTCGCCCTGTAAAGGGAGTGATCACTTCGATTCCAGGGGTATCGATCGCGGTGGCATTGATGCCACCCTTATGTGTAGTTGGCTATGGCGTGGGAATTGCATTTAGCCTCAACTTTGCGGATGGATTACAAATTTCACGGGGCGGCGGCTTACTATTTTTGACTAACTTGGTGGCGATCGCCTTTGCGTCAACTCTGGTATTTCTGGCATTACATATAGATACGGATAAAGTTCGTGAAAGGGTAAAGTTGTGGGAGGCAACTAATCTTGAGAGTAATTTTTTACAAGAACTTTTAGGGCGCTATCCAGTTCTCAAAAAACTACGCCCCATTGGCAGTTTACCAGGTCGTTTATTTGTGGGTTTGTTGGCGATCATGGCTCTGCTAATCCCTCTTAGTAATTCTTTTGTAAGGCTAAGTGAAGAGGTATCGCAGAAACAACAGCAAAATATGCTGCGCCGAACGGCAACAAATATTTGGCAAAATAATTTTAGTAATAGCTCTAATGATCAACCGCGATCTTCCATTGAGAGACTATCAATTACGGAACAAAATCAGTCAATTATTGTGCGGTTGAGTATCTTTACTAGTCGTTTGTATTCATCAGAAGAGCGCGACCAATATGTGCAGGAATTGGCTCGCAAGTTAAATCGTGACCCTCAAAAAGTGCAACTTCTATTAACTGAAATTCCCACTGCTTCTAATGAGATTTTGACAAAAAAAGAAGAGACAATCTTGCCCGCGCAAGTAAAACCACCAAGCATTGGTGAATTACAAGAAGAGGTTTTGCAAACGCTTGATCTCGCGATCTCTAATCTATCTTTGCCGCCTAATGCCAAGCTATTGGACTATGCGATGACCACGGGCAGAAGTAAATCAGCGCAGATTACGATTACCTATCTTAGCGATCGCCCCATGAGCGAAGACGCGAAATTACTGGTAATCAATGATGTGCAGCGCCGCATGGATATTTCCAATGCCGAAGTTAGTCTTGAACATATTAATCAAGCGATCGCTGAGATTACCTTTGCGGAAAATGCGCTAACTTTTCCTGAAGATTTCAATGCTCAATTGGATCAAACTGGCGGCTTACTCCAAAAGTATCCTGATCTTAATCTAATGCTCTCGATCAACCTTCGCGCTCTGGAAAATAAAGCTTTGAGGCGTGGTCGTTTCCAAGCGATCGCTTCCTATTTACAGTCCAAATGGCAAATTGAATCTAGTCGCGTTACGCTTTCGCCAATATCTAGCAGCAATAAAATTATTTCTAGTGCAATTAGCGATAACCTATCTGATGTCAATAATAATCCTGTAGAAACAACCTTGCCGACACTTCCGCAAGATGGCAAAGTTATCTTTCAATTTAAAATGTAGCTTACTTTCCCTTCCAGCACTTCGCGCCGATGATCAAAAATCCCTCTGTACCCCCAAAGCATCAACAGACTATATAAAAGCGTTGCGAAGCAACGCTTTTATATTTTTGGGTTTGTTTGAGTGACAATTGCTATAGTCCCGATTTTACCTAAAGCCCCAACCCAATTTTCTGATGAATATTTGTCCTAGCTGCCAAGGTGAAAACCCACCAATCTATCAATTTTGTCAATTTTGCGGTTCTAAAATCTCTGTAGATACTTCTCGCTCACTCAATGCCCCTCAAGAAGTGGATCTAGACAAAGAACATGACTTTGATGCCGAACCCTATGACGAATTAATAGATATCGTGCCTGCGACCCCATCCGCCACGCCCACAGTCCCCCTTAACCTAACAGGGATGCTAGGTGAGATTTCAGTACAGGTAAATGAACTAGCTGCTTCTCAACTAGCAGGAGTATCCCTTGATAGCTCTGAAATAGAACCTCTGCAAGTATTCACGGCTCCCGCAGATTTTAGTACGCCAATGTCTAGTACAGCCCAAGGAATCAGCAACAGGTCCTCATCTACAGGCTTAAAAAATATCGAATATGCTGGCAAAACCGATGTGGGTGTGCAACGCGATCGCAATGAGGATGATTTTGCGATCATTTTCCAGACGCGTAGTATTAGCGGTAGCAATCAAATCAGCGATCGCGGACAGCGTGGACTATTTATACTGTGCGATGGCATGGGTGGGCATGATGGCGGCGAGGTCGCCAGTACCACAGTTGTCAACTCGATTATTGAGCAATTTCGTCCTTTCTGGATTGATACCCTTCCTGGACAAAAGAAACTCAATGAAATTATCTGTCAAGCCAATCAAGAAGTCTTCAGTAAAAATGAATCAGGACAAAGAGAATCCCTTGGCAGAATGGGAACAACCTTGGTCACGCTAGCAATCCATGACGCGGAGACAGTGATTGCCCATGTTGGCGATAGCCGCATTTACAAAGTTAGTCGTAGCGCGGATGCTGAACCACAGCTTACCCAACTAACTCGCGACCACGAAGTTCTCAATCAATTGCTTGATATGGGGCTGGACTTGGACACCGCCTTGGCTAGACCTGATGTCCATCAGCTCACTCAAGCGATTGGTCCCCATCCTAGTTCTAGGCTTGAACCTGCGATTAGTTATTTGGCGATCGCGGAGCCGAGTTTGTTTTTGCTATGTTCGGACGGGCTATCGGACAATGATTTGATTGAAAATAACTGGCGATCGCATTTATTACCAATTCTCAATCGTGAAGTTGACTTGTCGACTGGGCTAGACAACCTAATGGAATTAGGAAATAAAGAAAATGGACATGATAACCTAACCGCCATTTTAGTTCTATGCGAATGCTAATAATAAATCCAGAGGTTGTGCCGTCCGCGTAGCGGGCGGCACAACCTCTGCAAAGCGCTGTAGGAAGAGCGATACAATGGACAACATTGACAAAAATTTTTTGTAAGAAATCAATGGCTCCCCAACTGCGTATCTACGTTCCGCCCCATCCTCTTATTCGTCACTGGCTAACGATCGCCCGCGAAAAGCATACCCCTGTGCCACTGTTTCGGACAGCCATGAGTGAAATGGGGAAATGGTTAACTTACGAAGCGATTCGGGAATTTCTGCCCATACAGGAAGTAAATATAGAAACGCCGATCACCACGGCATCAGGGCTATTAATTGACGGTTCTGTACCAATCGCTTTTGTACCGATTTTACGCGCAGGGCTATCGATGTTGGAGGGTTGCCAAACCTTGCTGCCCAGTGCAACTGTTTATCATCTGGGGCTAGTTCGCAATGAAGAAACCCTTGAGGCTAGCTGCTATCTCAACCGCTTAACCCAAAGGTTCGCGCCAGAAACACGCATTTTTATTGTGGAGCCGATGATGGCAACGGGCGGTTCTATCATTAGCACCTTAAAAATATTGACAGAGCGCGGAGCCGACCCTTCTCTAATTCGGATTATTAATGCTCTCTGTGCGCCCCCCGCCTTGCAGCTAATCGGTCAACAATTTCCTGAAGTCCAGATATATTCAGGATGCATTGACGAGGTGGTTAATGAAAAAGGTTGGATTGTCCCAGGGTTAGGCGATGCTGGCGATCGCGCTTTTGGTACTTAGAAGTAAATTGCTAAGATTGCGGCGCAACGCGCCGCAATTTTAGCTAAGAAACTTAATCAAAGCTTCGGCTTTGTCCCATGCTGCGCCACTTTCAAGAATCGCGGCAGCAAGAATCACCCCATCCTTCCAAGTACTCGCCGCCCCACCGATGCGAAGCGCCAAACCGCCATTGAGCGCCACACAGTCCCGTTGGGCGGACGTTCCCTTCCCTTGCAAAACGGCTCGCAAAATTTCGGCATTTTCCGCTACATTGCCACCCTTTAAGCTGGCGATCGGCGCATGGGCTAGTCCCAAATCTTGAGGCGCGATCGCCTCTTCGGTGACTTGACCATTATTCAAGTAGCAAATGTCGGTAATATCTCCCAAACCAGCTTCGTCCATGCCTTCGCGACTATGCAAAACCACAGCTTGCTGGCGTTCCATTTGCTGCAAAGACTCAGCGAGGGTGCGAGTTAAATTTTTGTGATAAACACCCAATACTTGCGCCGTTGGTTTGAGAGGATTGACAAGGGGACCCATCAAATTGAAGACAGTACGAATGCCCAAACTTTTGCGAATAGCGCCCACCGACCTCATCGCAGGATGCCAATTAGGAGCAAATAGAAACGTAATTCCCACAGATGGCAAAGCTTCGTAAATCTTTTGAGTAGATGCAGATAGATTGATTCCAATTGCTTCTAATACATCCGCCGAACCCGAACGACTCGATACCGCCCGATTGCCATGTTTAGCCACTGGAATATTGGCAGCAGCCACGACAAAGGCAACGGAAGTGGAAATATTAAAAGTAGATGCGCCATCGCCGCCCGTGCCGCAGGTATCGATCAATGGCTTAGAGCGATCGACAATGTGAGCAAACTCCGCTTCTAGCCTTTGTCCTTCGCTCTGGGACTGCAATACATTCGCCATCGCCGCCAATTCGGAAGCCTCGATTCCCTTAAATTGCAAAGCGGTCAAAATTGCCCCTGATAGCTCTGGCGCGATCGCCCCTTCTAACCAGCCCTGCATCAGCGATGTTGCTTGCTCTGGGGTCAGAGTTTGCCTATCGATAATTTGCTTGAGGAGGTAAGCCCAATTTTGTTCCATGATTTTTGCGATTAAGAATTTTTAAGTAGTTAGGTATAATTAAAACCCAAAACCAAGAAGGTCGTTCCGCCCGCGTAGCGGGCGGAACGACCTTAGGTTACTTATGCCTAGCTACTTAAAGCATACAGCGCTTTGCGCCACTCGCTATTGCTAGCATTTATCGCATAGTGGAAGGCGGGTTTTATACTGCCTTATTCTTTTTATCAAATAGAACTAAAACGGTTTTCACAATTAGTTTCAAGTCGTACCAAACACTCCAATTTTTGCGATATTCGATATCATAATTAACAACTTCGCCAAAAGTTCTCACGCTTGACCTTCCATTCACTTGCCATAGTCCTGTAATTCCTGGTCTCACATCTAGTCGGTTCCATTCTGTATAGCGCTCATCATGGTATTCAATCTCTAACTCGTAGGAATTAATTTCATTGAAAGTTGGGGGGCGCGTTCCTACTAGGCTCATGTCGCCGATTAGGACATTCCAAAACTGGGGAAATTCATCAAGACTGGTCTTACGCAAAAACTTCCCGATCTTGGTCACACGCGGATCATCGGCATTTTTAAAAAATTTATCATTTGCGGCTGTGTCTGACTGATCTGATTGAGGATTAGCTTCCACTTGATTAGTTACTTTTTGCTTGAGTTGTTCCGCATTCTTGACCATAGAACGGAACTTCCAAATGCGAAAAGGTTTGCTCAATAAGCCACAGCGAATCTGTCCAAATATTACTCCGCCTTCGCTCTCTAAGATAATTGTGATCGCGATCGGCACAAATAAAATTGCCGTGAGACTCAGCCCGATCAATGCGCCAATAATATCAATTAGTCGTTTGATCGGATCACGGACAGAGGGATGCACGGGTACACTGGGGTCAACATCAACCCAAGGAAATATAAATTTTAAAATTGGATGGAAAATGCCTAAGAAGGGAATTTGGCGAAGATTGCGTTGCAGTCTAAATAGAAATAGATTGAATGGAGTAATGTTACTAACTTTTGTCTTTTGGATAGATCCTGCAAACCTAAAAGTATTACTTTCATGTTCCATGATAAAAAGATTGCTTAGGGAAGAAAGCCCGATCAACTCGCGCATAGCCTCACTAACACTCCACAGAATTAGCTCTGTCTCATTGAGTGCCGCAATTCTTAGACAATTAGTCAAGACACCTAGCCCCGCACTATCGATTGCCGCGGTATGACTCATATCGATGATGATTTTGCGATACTCTTCATCGGCATTGCAAATTGATTGAAAATCATTAAAGAATTGTCGGGCGGTCACAAAGATGAGATTTTCAGGACAGAAGATAAAGGCAACTTGATCGAAGGTGACAACAGAGACTTGTTTGTAGTCGCGGTTGCTAAAGGCTGGGGAACCGTTGCCATGCCCATCGCTCACAGGAATATATACGGCTCTTGGATGGAGCGCCGCGATTGTCTCACTTCGCACCACCACTAAATCCAGCAGATGATTCAGTAAATGGAGTTTCAGCAAAAACCATGCAGGAAATCCCACATTTTGGAGGCGGGTTTTTGACTCAATGTAAATAACCTTGCTGCCACAGAGCCATTTGGCTAGGATCAAATAGGGCAAGGCAAAGCTGGAACCAGTGGAAATTACCAGATCGGGCTGGTGTCGCGAAATGATTTTAGTGGCGAGGCTACAGTTGCGGAAAAAGTTGATCGGATTATTTTTGACAGGGACAAATCCCCAATATCGGTCAGCATCTTCGATTTCTTCTTCAGTGGTCTGACTGCGAACAGATACCCACAAGCGATTACTACAGGTTTCCCAAAAATCTTTAAGGCTCTGCATATAGCGAAAGTAGCCGCCCCCAGCGCAGACAAGCATTAGCTTTTGCGGTTGATAGCGATCGCGCAGATATTCACACAATTGAGTTTCATCAACCTTGGGCGAAACCTTTGATGTTTGCTGCAACTTAATAAACTTGACCAAATCTCCAGGAGAACGGGCGATCGCAATGCCTCGGCGCTCAAAGTCATCGGCGACTTCCATTTGGTGATTGTCAATATATTCGCGAAATCTTTGCAGTCGCGGCACTAATACATAGGGCGTGTCTTTATCTTCTAAAAACTGGGCGATCGCCTCATCGCAGTGGCTAATAATCAGGGTCGCTCTATCCACAAATTTCAGCAGATCTGACTCACTGAGTTTGCGATAAGCTCTAGCGCCATCAGGCAGATAGGTCGAAGTACCATACTGAACAATAATTTCTTGATCAATCAGTTGATACTTCATCAATAGCTCGATCCAATGCATCAAGGCATTAAATTGATATTGCTCTGTACCAACTGTCACTAAAAGCATACCTTGAGCCCAATTACACCGAGTTCTGAAATTAAAACAAATCAAGAATAATTTTGAAAACGTGGCTTCGCCACGTTTTCAAAATTATTCTTGTAGTTTGTTTAAGCACAAAGCCTTGGAACTAATGGTATCGCTAAAACTGCCAGCATGAGACTATCAACCACTACAATTGAGGAGGTAATTGTCAGAAATAAGCACAAAAATCTAAAATTTATGCCAAAAGCTACTTGGAACGGAGCAACCCTAGCAGAAAGCGATCGCTGTGAAGTTGTCGATGGTAATCAGTATTTTCCTGCTGATGCGATCAATATGGAATTTTTTAAGCCTAGCAATACCCACACCACCTGTGGCTGGAAAGGCGTGGCTAACTATTACAGCATTGAGGTAAATGGCGAAACCAACAAAGACGCGGCTTGGTACTATCCAGAACCCAAAGATGCAGCGAAGAACATTAAAGGCTACATCGCGTTTTGGCGCGGTGTCAAAGTCCAAGCTTAAAAAGTTGTGGCGCAAAGCGCAGCGTGCGCTACAGCTTCTTAAAATAGTTATTCCAGATAAATTTTGGTTGAACGGCGCTCCGCGCCGTTCAACCAAAATTTATCTGGATTTTGATGAAGCGCAAAGCGCTGTGATTAAAAATTGAGCCAATCAAAAATCTGTGTAACCGTCAAAGTTAAATCAACTCCACTCAGAACAAGTACAGATTGCGAGCCTGTATACATCTGAATGCGGCGATCGCTAGATATTACAAAAATATTCTGCTCTTCAGGATCGAGCATCCAACCCAACTCTGTGCCATTTTCGATGCAGTGCAATATATTTGCCAAAACCTTGTTAGGGCTTTGTTTCGGTGAAAGAATTTCAATTGTCCAATCAGGATAAATCAAAAATTTATTGGCTATTTGTTCGTCGCGATCGCGGGGAATGCGCTCCCATCGAAATACGCAAATATCAGGCACAATTGACGCGTCGCCAAAGGTACAGCGCAGTTCTGTAAAGGCACAAGCTATTTTTAGATCTTCAACCACTTGATTGATACAGTCTATTGAGGCTTTGAGTAGTCCAGAGAAATTTTTGAAAGCGGCGCTCCGCGCCGCTTTCAAAAATTTCTCTGGGTTCTAATTAAGCGCAAAGCGCTGTATAGACACAAAATTTAGACTGCAAGCGGCTATGTTTACCCTGTGGTATCGGTTTTTGACTGATTTTATGGTTGATAAATTCGGAAGCG
>MNZA01000139.1 GCA_001873375.1 Oscillatoriales cyanobacterium CG2_30_44_21 | reverse complement strand
AACTGTTTGTCATGGTGCGGGAGAATATGCTAGAGATGAAGATGGTGATGATTTCTGTGAAGTTCATGTCAATACCATGGAAGGCTTTTGGTCGCTTTTGCGCTCTTGGTTACGTCCTCATCGTGGTATTTCTCAAGAAAAGTTACCTTTGTATTTGGGCTTCTTTGAGTTTGTTCATAATGCCAAGAGGAGGGGAAAAGCTCTGCTGAGTGCTTTGTTGGACTCTCTCCTTTCTTTACCTCCCCGAAACACCTATTGAGCCAACTTAAATAGCTAATTCAAGGATGAATGTAAAATTCTGTAGATATAGTTGCGTTGCACTAAATAGGAAAGTCTTACTTTTGACAGTAGTTTTTTAAATCATCATATATAGTAGAATAATCATTCACTAATCGAGAAAGTTCCATTACACTTGCTCTACTACGCCTCGTATCTAATCCTACGTACGAATCTCGGTTTGCGAAATCCTCATTAAACTTGATTAATTTCTCTTGGATACCTTTCAAGTGACTATCAGACAATGAAAGATTTTTGAGTATTTTAGCTTTTTCTCTAAAGGATTGTAATAAAAGCTCATCCTTTTTTTCGCTATTTGTTTCTCTTTCATGAGCATAGTAAGATTCTGTCGTCATATCAGTAGCGACTTTAAGTTGCCGACATTGTTCTGCTAAAGGAGCCGCACAACTTGAAATAAACTGAATAAGCGCAACGCAAATAGTTAGATTAATTAACTTGGGTGTCATCGATTTTTTCAACTTATTGAAATCTAAGCCATGAGGGTGATGATCATTTTGATTTTCACCCTCATTTCTATATCGCGCCAATGGTAATGGACTTACTTGTCATTCGCTGTGAACATTGACCATACACCGACAGCCAAGCCAACACCAGCCACAATAGGCAAAATAGGCAAAATAGGCAACTACACTAGAAGCACCAGCCACAACACCAGCAGTTACCGTTGGTGCAAGAATCTTCGCAGAAATCTCAGTCATTTTACGTCCGTCATCTTTTTTTGCTCATCTTTTTTCCCTGTATATGAAAGGATAAGTTTATATTAGGCTAACTTTAGTTAACTATCATCTAATTTCAGTAAGTAGTTATGCTAGGATTTGGTTAGGAATTTACTCAGGTAAAATTCATGACATTTACTGATGAACAGTTTCCGCAGGTTTTTACAGAGTGGGACTTAGAAACTCTGTATACCGATCTGTCTTCGGCAAAAGGGAGGCGGCTAACTCCTGTTGAGAAACTGCACTTGAGGGGATTGTTGGCGGGGCATAGTCCTTCAGAAATTGCGGAAAAGCTGAGTAAGAGCGCTAAAGGAGTGGAAGTTGATCTTTGCAGCACTCTCTATCAATATGTCAAAAATTTAGTTGGGAAGTCTAACGGAAAAGTTGATAATTGGAGAAGTATCAGTGAATGGCTT
Source organism: Oscillatoriales cyanobacterium CG2_30_44_21 (assembly GCA_001873375.1). Taxonomy (GTDB): domain Bacteria; phylum Cyanobacteriota; class Cyanobacteriia; order Pseudanabaenales; family Pseudanabaenaceae; genus Pseudanabaena. Next base: position 9,935 of record MNZA01000139.1, on the reverse strand, counting down.
GAAGGAGCTGGTTATAGAAATCAGCCTAAGCCTTCTGTGCAGTTTAAAAGCTCTTCACCAGTAGATTTGCTAGTTAAAAGAGCAAAGATTAGTTTTGAGAATAACCAGATTATTATTGATGTCGATATGCGAATTGTTGCACCCGCATCATCAGAGGTTAGTTTAAATAAAGAAGTATTAGAAATTACAGAGACTAATCAATCTTTGTCTGTCGATTGAGAAAAGATCCTAAAATATTGATTTGTTGGTTAGAAGATATTGGTAAATATAGATCGAGATATTGTCATAACTCAACAAAGTTATGAAAAATTGCGAACAATTAATCAGAAAAGAAAACTTGTTAATTATTAAGAAGGAAATGGAAATGACAGCACAGCCTATGAATACCAAAATTACAAACATCATCAAAATGCGATCAAATCATCCAGCATCGATCAAAGAGATGATTCAAAGTGACTTTGCAAAAAGGTTACAAACTCTTGAATTAGGGCTACAAAAAACTCAAGCACGACTAGAACAATTTGAAACAAAATATCAATGGTCAACTGAAAAATTTATCAATCTTTTTACCAGTGATCAGCTACAGCATAGCTTTGACTTTGATGAATGGCTAGGAGAAGCATGGATGCTAGCAAAATTGCAACAAAAAATCGCAATTGTGAGGGAGATTGAATTTGTTGATTGAAGAATATTTTGCCAGAATTAGAAATTTTCTGAACAGTTTAGTAATTATGCAGAAATTTGAGCTTGAAACAGAAGCAAGAGCCGATTACATTGGATTTATTAGAGGTCTCGTATATTTCCAAGATGGAACTATCCTGCACATCCGAGAATTTGTGGATGTAGAGTTATCAATTGATAGAGGTAAATATTCCTATCAATACATGGATCAAGATGATCAGCTAATCTTTCGTTATGACAATGCACCCCATCACCAAAAGCTAAATATATCAACATTCCCACATCACAAACATCAACAACAGGAGAACAATATCGCTGCGTCAGATGCACCATTTATAGAAGAAGTTTGCCAAGAAATTGAGCAAATTATAAAGCAAAAACATGAGATTTCAGGGTGATTAAATACTTGTATCAAAATTTGATGAGACAAGCGATCAGTATAAATTACTGTCTAAAGACTGCATTGGAATTGTAGCCAAATCTTAAATAATCACAAATTCCTGATTATCTAATGAGAACCAAGATACAAAAATGCGATGAGTTGCCATTGGTGAATACTTCATGTCAAAATTCTGGGACATTTTTGTGAGCAGGAATCAAAAATTATGCGTCTAGGACAATTACTAATATCAGCAGGTTATCCAGATTCTCAGCCTGAATTAGCGTCTGCGGAGATAAAACGCTTAATTACTGACTCGCGAGCTTGTCAAGCAGGAGACTTATTTATTGGCATGACAGGCACACAGGTGGATGGGGGCAAATTTGCACCAATGGCGATCGCCCAAGGCGCGATCGCCGTCATCATCTCCCAACAAGCTTTTGCGGAATTAGCGACCGAACTGCAAACTAGGGCGATCGCTGTCGATGATGTGGTTTTGGCTTGCAGCAAACTGGCAACTGCTTTTTATGACTATCCTGCTCAAAAATTGAAGCTAATCGGTGTGACGGGGACAAATGGCAAGACGACCACCACCCACTTGATCGAGTTTCTGTTGCAATCTCAGTATGCTGTGGCTCTGTTTGGGACTTTGTATACCCGTTGGGCGGGTTACTCTCAGACGGCAACGCATACGACACCCTTTGCAGTGGACTTGCAGGGGCAGCTTGCGGAGGCGATCGCGGCGGGGTGTGATCTGGGCTTGATGGAAGTTAGCTCCCACGCGCTCGATCAGCGGCGGGTGCTGGGCTGTCCCTTTGATGTGGCTGTATTTACCAACTTGACACAGGATCATTTGGACTATCACAAGGATTTGGAAACTTATTTTCAAGCTAAAGCTTTGTTATTTAATCAGTCCTATTTGCAAGGTCGCGCGATTGTTAATATTGATGATCCCTTTGGTCAGCGTTTAGTGCAGATGGTTACTTCACGATCAGTCTGGACATACAGCATCAATAATTCGCAGGCAGATTTTTATACTGAGAATTTAACCTATCTTTCCAACGGCGCAACAGGAACTCTGCATACGCCCCAAGGTGCGATTCAATTTAGCTCATCTTTGGTCGGTCGATTTAATGTGGAGAATATGTTGGCAGCGATCGCTACCAGTCTGCACATGGGTCTGGATTTGGCGGATGTGGTCAATCGTTTACCTGAGTTTGTGAATGTGCCTGGGCGCGTGGAACGGGTGCAGATTAGTGACGCGCAGGATGTCACCGTAGTCGTAGACTATGCTCACACCCCTGACAGTCTGGAAAATCTCTTAAAGGCAATGCGTCCTTTTACCCAGCGAGAATTAATTTGTGTGTTTGGTTGTGGTGGCGATCGCGATCGCACTAAGCGCCCTCTGATGGGTGGGATCGCCGCCAGACTTGCTGATCGCGTTTATGTCACCTCGGATAACCCGCGCACTGAAGATCCGCAGCAGATTTTAGATGATGTGGTGGTGGGCGTTAATGTGGATATTGGCGTTAAACCGATGACTGTGGAGGGCGATCGCCACAAGTGTATTCAAATGGCGATCGTGACGGCGCAAGCTGGCGACACAGTTTTGATTGCGGGTAAGGGGCATGAGGACTATCAAATTATTGGGCGCAAAAAAATTCATTTTGACGACCGAGAGGAAGCGAGGCTTGCTCTCGCCAAGCGGTTTCCCTAAAACTAAGAAGCAAGTGGCGGCGCGATGCGCCGCCACTTGCTTCGCTTGCAAACCCAGAAGAAACTTAAAAACATTGCAAAGCAATGTTTTTAAGTTTCTTCTGGGTTTGGGTTTGATCTCAAAATATCTTGAGATTAACAAGGGGCTGAAGCCCCTTGTCTGTGACTCGTCATAGGCAAAAACACGCAAAGAGGATCGGTTATGATGCAAAAAGAGTATATTAAGGCGAGTTATTTTTATTAGAGTTAAGACTTGATTTTGCTACTGATTAAGTAGCAAAATTCCAACTCAGCAATTTCCAGTCACTACGGATTTTATTTAGGAAAAAGTGGCTTCATGGGTTCACAAAGCGCCCCCAAACCTAAATTACTAGTTATCGATGATGAACCCGATAACCTAGATCTGTTGTTTCGTACTTTTTACCGCGAGTTTCAGGTTCTGCGGGCAAATAGTGGTTTAGAAGCTCTAGAAATTCTTGATCGGGAAGGTGAAGTTGCCGTAATTATTTCTGACCAAAGAATGCCGATCATGAGTGGAACGGAATTTTTGAGTCAGATGGCGATTAAATATCCCGACACGATGCGGATCATTTTGACAGGGTATACCGATGTTGAGGATTTAGTTGAGGCGATTAATACTTGTAAAGTTTTCAAATATGTCACCAAGCCTTGGGATGAAGTAGAGCTGCGAAATGTAGTTAGTCAGGCGATTGATACTCACAATGTTTTGAGAAGTCGCACTGCCGAATTGAGACGGACATTGAGACAGCAATCTCTGCTTAATGTGATCGCCTCTTCCGTTGATAATGCCGCCCCTTATCGCGAAAGTATTGCCGCGATCGCCGAATCAATTGTGCGTAACTTTGAAGTTTCGGGGAGCATTTTAAAACTATTTGAGAATGGCGAACTTACGGAAGATTATTTTGCCTATGGCGATCAACCGATTGAGAACTTACCGAAATTAGCCCAAGTTCTCAGCGCCCATTCGCAAATTGTGGCAATTAATGATGTCGAGAGCGATGAGCGTATATCGGAAGCCGAACGAGCTATTTATGAGCAGTCCAATATTAAGTCAATTCTATTTGTACCGCTCACGATTCAACAAGAATGCTTGGCAATGCTGGCGCTCTATCATTGCGAAACTCCCCACTTGTGGAGCAATGATGAGCTATATTTAATTGACCTTGCCGCCGATCAAGCGGCGATCGTCAGTTCGCGGGCGCGAGCTTACGATCAGGTTCAAGAATTAGCCAAGCGCGAATCTTTGCTAAATACAATTACCAGCACCATTCGCTCTAGCCTTGACCCGCAAAAAATCTTTGCTTCGATTACGCAGCAGCTAGGTCAGGCTCTCAATGCCGAAAGTTGCGCCCTGTCACTGTGGACTGAGGAAGATCATTATCTGCGGTGCGTGGGCTTCCATTTGCTTGAGTCTGAAGATATGGACAATATTGCCAATGTTTCTAATATCTCTTCTATCAGCGAGTCTTCCCGACTGCCACAGTCCATTGTTGATATTTCTGTTAATCCTGTTTTTCAGGCAATCATCGAAACTAAACAACCCGTAGCCATTTCTGACTTTCATGAAGATGTGGAATGGAACATTATCGATCTGCCCTTGCGTTCGGTGGCGCGATCGCTCTTAATGGTTCCCTTACTATCCGATGGCAAAATTATCGGCAGTATTTCCATGCGTCAAAACAAGCATCCGCGCCAATGGAAGCCCGAAGAAGTCTCCCTCGTCCAAGCCGTAGCCGCCCAAGCCGCGATCGCCGTCCAACAAGCTAATCTTTTTCAAACCACGCGCCAACAAGCCCAACAACTTCTGGAACTAGATCGCCAAAAAACTGAGTTCTTTCAAAACCTTTCCCATGAGTTCCGCACGCCCCTCACCCTGACGATTGGACCTCTTGAGTCGGCGATCGAGCGTTCCCAACCCCTCCCTTACGAGCAGTCCGTCATCGCCCTCCGCAATTGTCGGCGACTGTTGCGCTTAGTCAATCAACTGCTCGATATTCAGCGACTGGATGCAGGCAAGATGCAGGCTTGTTTTCGACCTTGCAACCTGATTGAATTTACCAGACAAACCATTGAGTCTTTTCGTCCTTACTGCGATCGCAAAGGTATCCATTTATCTAGCGATTTTCAAGATTGTCCAGAGATTTATCTTGATTTAGAGAAATTCGATAAAGTTCTCTATAATCTGCTATCCAATGCGATGAAATTCACGCCCAGCAATGGCAGCATCACGGTCACTATTGCCCCAGATGCTGCTAATAACAAATGCATTTTACAAATGCGGGATACAGGCATTGGCATTCGGCAGGATCAACTTCCATTGCTCTTTGAACGGTTTCGTCAAGCTGAAGGCTCAGTGAATCGCAGCTATGAGGGCAGTGGTTTGGGGCTAGCTCTGGTCAAAGAATTGGTCAAATTGCATGGGGGCGATATTTCTGTTAGTTCCGACTATGGACATGGTACAACTTTTGCGATTTCTCTTCCCATTGGCAAGAGCCATCTACCCGCCGATCAGGTGACTAATCTCCACGCCGATTTACAAATGTCTCGCGCCTCGGTTGAACTAGCGGATCTCGAAACTGACATCAGCTTAGAAACCGATGAGAACATTAGCATTAGCGGTGATGAGGAAGAAGAGCATTCCAAAACTGGCAAAATTTTAGTGGTTGACGACAATCGCGATTTGCGCGGTTATCTGCGCCGCATTCTCAATCAAGCTGGCTATACCGTGATTTCTGCTTACAATGGAGCGCATGGTTATGCCCAAGCCCAAGAGCATCATCCTGATTTAATCGTGACCGATTTGATGATGCCACAAGTGTCGGGGTTAGATTTGATCGCCCTGATCCGTGAAGATCCGCAGTTGGCGGGTACGCCTGTGATTTTATTGACAGCTAAAGCCAATGAAGAAACTCGTATTGAAGGCACAGAGAAGGGCGCAGACGCATATCTAGCTAAGCCTTTTAATGATCGCGAGCTGCTTGCCGAAGTAAGGAACTTAATGGCACTGAAAACCAATGAACGCCGAGTTGCCCAGCTTAACCTCTATCTAACTGAGTCGGTCCTCAAGCGATTTTTGCCAGCGAGTCTGGTCGCTAAAGCTGCCACAGGTGAACTAAGCCTAGACCTGCGCCCCGAGCCAAAGATGATCACGGTTTTATTTACGGATATTGTTGGCTTTACTTCCCTTGCCAATACTTTGCGATCGCGCCGTGTTGCCGAACTGCTCAATCAGTATTTGGGCGCGATGACGGAAGCGATCTTTGCCAATGGCGGCACTGTGGACAAGTTTATGGGCGATGGGATTATGGCTCTATTTGGTGCGCCCGAAGATTGCAGCCCCAATGAACAGGTGCGCCGCGCCGTCAAAACCGCCAAAGATATGCAACGTTACCTCGCTCAACTCAATGAGCAGTGGCAAGCCCAAGGCATCCCCAAAGTGAGATTTCGCTGCGGCATCCATCAAGGTACAGCCGTAGTGGGAATGTTTGGCAGTGCTGAGCGATCGGACTATACGGCGATCGGTCCCACTGTCAATATTGCCGCAAGGATTCAGGCGGCGGCAGAGCCTGACTGCATCCTTGTGTCAGCCGCAGTCGCCGACTATCTCGATGATGAGGAACTTCGCAAGTGCGAACCGTTAAAATTAAAAGGTGTTGACGAAACTGTACTAACTTTCTTTGTCGATAGTTAGGCGATCGCGGCGCTTATAGGTTTCCAGCTACTTACCAATTAAAGAGATGGCTACGCCATTTCTTTGTTTAAAAACCCATACTGGGTTAAGAACAGATTTTGAGTGGCGCGGCGAAGCCGCGCCACTCAAAATCCGATCAAGGAGCAAAGAGAGTTACGCGCTGAGCAATTAGCCGAGAAGTTGCGATCGCTTGGCGCAGAAATCGAGCCTTACAGCGCATTGCGCTCAAACCCGAACCAAGAATAATTTTGCTCATCGTGGCGAAGCCACGATGAGCAAAATTATTCTTGGCGCTCCAACTCAATTAGCCGAATCGCCAGTAACACCTCTGCTAATACCCTCTGCCACGCATAGTACCAACCTGCCCAACCATCTAAAATCCCCCCTTTCAAAATGAGGCAATAAAAAAAGATCACAATCGGTGCGATCACCTTTTGCTTACGCAAGCGATCGCCTAAACCTAGTTTGCTATTGGGTGTTGACAATAATTTTTTGGATTCGATTTTCATGTAACGATCCTGCGCCCACAGCCATCGACTCAAGGGCTTGCGATCGTCATGATTGATATGTGAATTTAGAAGCCCTGATTTGCCTTCTACCTTTAATAACTGAGTGTGACCATCATCAATATAAATAGCTTTATTCTTTTGAAATAAAGCTTGGCGTGGCGGTAAAATTGTGCCTCTTAATGGCTTCCCAAATACACAATATCGAAACTTGATAAAGTATCCATCTAATAATTCTTTATGTTCATTTTTGAACATTAACTGAATTTCTCTAATTAATGCTTCTGACATCACATAATCAGCATCAAGGGACAGCACCCATTCGGTTTTTACTTGTTCTAAACCATAGTTCCATTGCGAAGTATGGGTGTCAAACTGGCGTTGATAAACCTCTACTTGGGGATATTGAGAGATCATTTCTAAAGTTTGATCATCGCTGAAACTATCAATAACTACAATGCGGTTCGCCCAATCAAGTTTTTCAAGGGTACGTCCAATATTTGGCGCTTCATTGTAAGTCAGAATTAACGGCGTGATCTTATTTAGCATTTTTATCTCTAGCTCATTTTCAACCAACTAAATATATCGTTGACGGTTAGTTCTAAGGGGATATTCTCTAAAACAGGTAAGCGATCGCCATTTGTCATCAAAACTAGCTGCTGGTTGGGGCGAAATACCAGCACACTTTGATCGTCAGCATCCAGAAGCCAACCCAGTTTACTTCCATGTTGAATGCTATGTAAAATCTTGCCGATCACCTTATTTGCATTTTGATCGGGTGAGAGTATTTCAATAATCCAGTCTGGCGCAATATTAAAGTTGTCAGGGATTTCTGCATCTGTTAAAAAAGGAATATTTTCCCAGAGAAACACCGCAATATCTGGCACAATCGAGCGATCGCTAAAGGTACACCGCAGTTCAGGAAAAGCATAGGCAATTTTTTTTGCCTTGGTACATTGATTGACAACATGGCAGATTTCATACTGCAATAAACTATGTCTTCCTTTTGGCATTGGTTTCTGGACAATTTGATTGTGGATATACTCACTAGCGGGTTTCGTCTCTGGTATTTCCAGAAACTCTTTAAGTGAGAGAGTTTTGATAGGTGCGACAACCATGACTAATAAGCTCTTAAATTTATCTCTATAAAGCAATAGCAGTTGAACGAAGTAAGTAGCTCGGCTTAATTAAAGCCAGAGTTTGTTTCGTCCGCATAGCGGGCGGAGCAAACTTCTGGTTTTCTAGTTTAATTGTGTCTAACTACTTACTTCGTCAGTTAAATAGTTAAGGATCAGTCACTCAGTCTTGCGGAGACTAGCATAGATTTCCATAAAAATGGAATCCTACCTGCAAATCCCCATTCCAACTCAGTAAATCCTTCTTCTGTTATTAAAGCACTCAAGGTCTTGGGTGAGAAAAATTTGATGTGACCTCCATCCCATAAAACGGTGAAATGTTTATCCATATTGCCAGTCAAAGCAAGGGCTAAATTCTTTAAATAGCCATGATAGGGAGTCGTCAAAATTAATTTGCCATCAGGTTTCAAACATCTTTTTGCGGCTTGGATTAGTATCCGAGGATAAAGCAGATGTTCTATCACCTCAGTAGAAAGAACTATATCAAATTTATCTTCCAAGTCTTGATATGGGAGATCATAAACACTAGAGTGTATAAACTCACAATTTGGAAAATTCTGTTTTGCCAGAGCTATTCCTGATTTAGAGTCTTCTATGCCTATGACTTCATAGCCAAGACTTGCAAAGAAATTACTGAGACTTCCATTGCCACATCCAATATCTAATATCTTGAGGGGAACACCTTTTGTTAAGGAGGTTCCGCTTAACATCTTTTGTAGAGGTGGTACCAAATAATTGTGGTGATGACCTGGCAGAGCTTTATCGTATAAGTACTCGTGTTCTTCTTTAGAATTAGTTACCATATGACTCTGAACCCATAAGAGTTATTTACCAAATCCAAGCTGTGATTAAATTTTATATTGTTTACAGCGCTTTGCGCTGGTTTAAAAATTTTCTGGACTACTCAGAATCGTAAAAGGCTATAGGCATGGTGAGCATAATGGATTATCAAGGGAAATATCAATCGGAAAATGTAGCGATCGCGATGACGATCGCGGGGTCGGATAGTGGCGGCGGCGCAGGCATACAGGCAGATCTACGCACTTTTGCATTTCATTGTGTGCATGGAACGAGTGTCCTGACTTGCATCACCGCGCAGAATACGCAGGGCGTGACCAGAGTAGATGCGATGTCTGTGGAGTCGGTGGCGGCGCAGTTTGAGGCGGTGATGGTGGATATGCGAGTTAGCGCGATTAAAACGGGAATGTTGCTTAATCAAGAAATTATTCGGGCTACAGCCAAAAAATTAGTTGCCTTTGGTTGTGGGAATGTGGTGGTTGATCCTGTGATGGTGTCGCGGGTGGGAGCTAAGTTGCTAGATGATGACGCAATTAAAACCATGGGCGATGTGCTGATCCCCCTAGCCGCGATCGCTACACCAAATCGTTATGAGGCAGAAATTTTGGCGGATATGGAGATTCAGACTTTAGGAGATATGCAAACGGCAGCGCAAAAAATCTACAAGTTGGGGGCAAGGTCAGTATTGGTCAAGGGTGGCGGCATGACGGGCGATCTCAAGGCTGTGGATGTGTGGTTTGATGGCGATCGCCTTGAAATTTTGCAAACTGAAGTGATTGAAACTATCCATACCCACGGGACAGGCTGCACCCTCTCCGCCGCGATCGCCGCAAATTTGGCTTTGGGCAAATCAAAATTGCAGTCGGTACAGGATGCTAAAGATTATGTGACCACGGCTTTGAAATATGCCTTGGCGATCGGGAAAGGTCAAGGACCAGTTGGGCATTTTTTTCCGCTATTGCAGAGCAAAAGTTAGCCAGTAAAACCCAAAGAGCGAGTTGCGGCGC
>MNZA01000201.1 GCA_001873375.1 Oscillatoriales cyanobacterium CG2_30_44_21 | reverse complement strand
GCCAATTCTTGGGTTTTCCTAAGACAAGCCCTCTCAAAAAACAAAAGCGTTGCTTCGCAACGCTTTTGTTTTTTTTGCGCTACGCGCCTTCAACCTTGCTGCGATATTCTGTCGCCGACATAGCCGTTTCAATTTCTTGCAGATTATCGATGCTGACCTTGAGCAGCCAAGAGTTGCCGTAGGGGTCATTGACAATATTCTCTGGCTCATCGACTAGAGCTTTATTTGACTCAATAACCGTGCCAGTCACAGGAGAATAGATATCTTCGACTGCTTTGACTGACTCGATTGTGCCGAAGGTTTGCCCTTTCTCCACCGCCGCGCCAACTTCAGGAAGATCAAGAAAAACAATGTCGCCGAGTTGATCGATCGCAAAAGCAGTGATCCCCACCGTGGCGATATTTTCTTCTAGCCGAACATATTCGTGGGAATTGGTGTATTTGAGGTCTTCAGGATATTCAAACATTTGGCTAATTTTCCTTTGATAATGCGATCGCGATGTCTCAAGCCTTTATACCAAAAAACTTGTGAGCTTTCTCAAACTTAACTAGAAAAGAGTTCGTGCCGCCTCTCCTTTTAAATTAAGTTTGTTCATCAATTACTGGCTCTCGCTTGGAAAATCCCCAGATAAAGACAATGCCAATGCAAGTCAGCATCAACCATTCTGGCGGCACAAGGCTATCTGAAAACACCTTCACAAATAGCCGCAGTCCCACCAGCAAAACGATCAAATACCCCGCCGACTCAAGATGCGTAAACTCTTCTAACCATTTGATAAATAGCCCTGCTAAAAATCGTAATGTGATGATCCCCGCCACCCCACCGATTAAAACTAACCAAGTCTCTTCAGCCACCGCCACCGCCGCCGTGACGCTATCTAACGAAAAAGCCAAGTCCGTCAGTGAAACTAGCAAAACCACTTGCCAAAGTTTATCCGCCATCCTCACAGGATTTTGCGCGTCATGATTATCTTGAGATTTTTCTATGAAAAATTTGCCCGACAACCAAAGCAAATAAACTGCCCCCGCCAATTCAAATTGCCAATACTTAATTACCCATGTCGCAGTAAAAATTAAAATTATCCTCAATACAAATGCGCCAATCAATCCATATCTCAGCGCCCATTCTTCTTGCTTGGGGTCTGGCAGACTGCGGACGATCGCAGCTAGGGCGATCGCATTGTCCGCCGATAAAATCGCTTCTAACAGGATTAATACTCCCAAAATGGGAATAACTTCGGGGCGAAAGGACAAAGCATTTATATCTAGCAACTGCTCGAACATTCAGTACAATCCATGACAAAGCATTAACAAATACATTTAAGTATACAAAACGATCGCCTAACCCACAAAACCCTAAAGGCATGGATATAACCAAAAAAGCGAGTGATGGCGCTTTGCAACGCCAAAAGCCAGAGATTGTTCCGCCCGCTACGCGGGCGGAACAATCTCTGGCTTTTTAGTTTACTTATGCTTAACTACTTACAGCCCCCCAGAGAGAATTTTGTGCAGCGCAGCGAAGCTGCGCTGCACAAAATTCTCTCTGTACTATGCAAATGTATTCGAGCAATCATGCTAATTCGATTATTCCAAAAACAAGATAGCGAACAAATCGCCCATATTTTCCATGACACGATCCACGAAATTAATATTCGTGACTATTCCCCTGAACAAGTAAATGCTTGGGCTGCCGATGATCTCCATATCGATGACTGGGCGATCTCTTGCGCCAAAAAATTCACCTATGTCGCTGAAGAATCAGGAAAAATCCTTGGTTTTGGACAGTTAGAAGCTGATGGTCATATTGATCGCTTCTTTTGTCACAAAGACTATCAGCGCTGTGGTGTTGGTACAAGGCTTTACCGCGCGATCGAGGCTAGAGCCATAGAGCTAAAAATACATCGCCTATTTGTGGAGGTGAGCATTACCGCCTTAGCGTTTTTTAAAAGCCGAGGTTTTGGAATTGTCACAGAACAGCAAGTGAATGTGCGGGGACAAAAACTTACCAATTTTGTAATGGAGAAATTTCTTGAACAATATTTAGATAGAACTAATCCGTTTGTGGTGGCGACTTTCTATCATTTTGCCAATTTGAATGATTATGCTGCTTTGCGATCGCCCATTACTGAGTTCGGTCAGAGTCACGATATCAAAGGCGTGATCCTGCTAGCTCCTGAAGGAATCAATGCAACGGTCGTAGGCGATCGCAATGGTATTGATGCGCTGTTAAATTATTTACGGTCAGATCCACGCTTACAAAATCTCGAACATAAAGAAACCTACTGCGATGTCATCCCTTATCAAAAGTTGCGGGTCAGGCTTAAAAAAGAATTAGTTAAGTTCGGCATCGATAATATTGATCCTAGTAACGAGGCGGGTCTGTATGTGGAACCTAAGGATTGGAATCAATTAATTAGTGATCCTGATGTCTTGGTAATTGATACGCGCAATATTTATGAAGTGGAATTTGGCACTTTTGCAGGAGCGATTAATCCCAATTTAGATTTCTTCCATGAGTTCCCAAAATATGTAGAAGAAAATTTGCGATCGCCTGATTCTGATCAACATAAATCAAAAAAAATTGCCATGTTCTGCACAGGCGGCATTCGTTGCGAGAAGGCAAGCGCCTATATGTTGGCGCAAGGGTTTGAGGAGGTTTATCACCTCAAGGGTGGCATTCTCAAATACTTAGAAGAAGTCCCTCCAGAAGAAAGCCTCTGGCAAGGTGAATGTTTTGTGTTTGACGATCGCATCACGCTCTAATATCAATTCACAAAAGTGTGACTACACTTTTGTGAATTAAAAACCAAAGCCAGTATAGGTTTTCAAGTAAAGAAATAGCATAGCCAACGAAAACCCAAGCAGTAGTGGCGGCGCGAAGCGCCGCCACTCACTGCTTGGGTTTTATGTCTTAACAAGACTGGCTGTAGCTGTAAAAATGTGATTTGAAAACCAAAGGAGAAAATGGCATACCATTTTCTCCTTTAGGGAGATGACGCAGAGCGTCATCTCCCTAAAAGTTAGCAGCAATAAAATCGCAAGCCCGCGCCGTAATTGCCATTTCCGTTAACGTTGGGCTTTGCCAGCCTGAAGACACCCAGCAAGCACCATCGGTGACAAACAGGTTCGGCGATTCCCAAACTTGGTTGTGCATATTTACTACAGAATTAGATGCTGAGGTTCCCATTCTCGCACCGCCAACTTCGTGGATGTAGTATCCAGGGGGCGCAGAAAATGCCATTTTTTCTTCCATCCGACCGACAAAATCACCAAAAATAGGCACATGAAACATCTCGGTCAACTTCATCACTTTGCCACCTGAGAGCTTGATGATTTCATCAATTTGTTCATGCATATGCTCTAACATCAGATGCTCATTTTCTGACCAAACGCACTCGATATGAGGCACAGGAATACCCCACGCATCAACCACATCAGGACTTAGCTGCACACGATTACTATGGCGAGGTAGTACTTCCCCGTGAGCAATTAAAAAGCCAATTGACCCAGACTGCTTGCGGACAATACTGGGCAAATCAAAGCGCTGCACACCTCCCCAAATGCCATAGCCGCGTAAAAATTTTTCTTGCTGAGTTTCGAGATTGCTAAAACAAGGGATAAAAAAGCTGTCGCAACCCGACAGGGCAAAGGGTTGGGCAGGAGATTTAACATTTGGCAACAAAAAGAAAGTAGAAGTAGAAACGTGATCCATTAAAAAATGTCCTAGCATTCCTGACGGATTGGTTAAGCCTGATGGTTGATAGCGTTCCGTAGAGTGCAACAAAATCCGCACTGACTCAATTGTGGAAGCACAAAGGATCACTGTGCGTCCATAGGCTTTGTGGGAGGTTTTAGTATTGCGATCAATATAGGCAACTCCCTTTGCTTTGCGATTCTCATCAAAAATTACATTGCTAACCACCGCATCCGATCGCAAAGTGACATTGCCTGTCGCGATCGCTGCCTTGAGCGAAGAACCGAGACTGGAATAGGCAGGCCAAGGCTGTTGTGAACTAGGCTGATGCAAGCCAAATCCGCGCGAAGGAATCAAATCGCGATCGCCCCAATTAGCATTTACGATTTGCTTGATCTGTTCCTCGGCGGGTGTCAGGGCGGCACTGGGCTGGTAGTCGCCATCGGGCAGTTGCGCGAGTCCATCACGACTGCCCCGCACATCAAAAAATTTCTCTAGCTTGCTGTAGTAAGGCGCGAGATCAGCATGGTTGATCGGCCAGTCGCGATCGTGGCCATCACGACTGGCAGCTTTAAATTCATAGTCCGATAGTCGGAGCGTGATTCCACCCCAAGTTAGACTTTTGCCGCCCACTTGCCGCCCCCTCACCCAAGAAAAAGGTTGATCGGGTGGCGTAGTGTAGGGATTTTCCTTTTCATCGATAAAAAAATCAGGATTAGCTTTCCAATACCCAGGATGCATTGCCTGATAGGACTGGCGCTTAGAGATCGCCAGATTGTAGGCACGCTTTGCCATGTCGCTGACTTGATTGCCGATTTCATGGGGCTGGGGGGCGCGACCTGCTTCCAAAACAAGGACTTTCAGCCCCCGCTCACCTAGTTCCTTGGCGGCGACACCACCATTGGCTCCCGAACCCACCACGATCGCATCAAAAATTTCTGTAGCAGGATGACTCATGATTAAAAATTACGTCTGAAGGCGCTAAACAATTGACCGTGATGTAATGATAGATGGATGTGAAGCAAGGCGGCGCAATGCGCCGCCTTGCTCAATCTACAAATTTGTTATTAAAAAAATTTACTAAATACCTATGGATAGTACATTAGCGATCGCATACCTTGGAGCCTTAGTTGTACTGCTGGCTGGGGTTAGCTGGCTAGTGGTTCGCCAGATCATGAAAGCTCGCAGTCTTGAAAGCGTAATTTCTGACCTCCAACCCAAGCTGCAAAAAGAAAAAGGATCGCCCGAAGACTACTACCAACTTGGTAGTGTCTATTTGCGTAAAAAACTATTTGCTCAAGCGATTGCTTTGTTTAATAAAGCGATCAAAGAGGGCGGCGATAATATGCCTGAAGTTTATAATGCCCTGGGTTTTTCCTATTTTTCGCAAGAGCAGTATGATTTGGCGATTAAAAATTACAAAGAGGCGATCGGATTGCAAGTGGGCTATGTGACGGCGATCAATAATTTGGGTCATGCCTATGAGAAAAAGAAGTTATTGCCACAGGCGATCGAAATGTATGAGCAGGTTCTCAAGCTAGAAGAAAAAAATGAAACTGCTAGCCGTAGACTTGCTTCTCTACGCAAGCAAGTTGTCGCAACCTAAAATTCCCCTCTCCCTTTTTGGGAGAGGGGCTAGGGGTGAGGGTCTCAGCAACTTCTGCGTTAGTTCTAACACCAAAGAGTTTAAAAGCGTTGCGAAGCAACGCTTTTAAACTATCAAAAAAAAATTAAAAGGCTGGCGCAGCCAGCCTTTTAATTTTTTTTGATCGGTGATTAACAAAATAACAATTCTTCTTCAGCGCGATCGCCATGATTATTTTGAAGCGATGGCTCGAATGTAGCGCCGTAGGCTAGCTGAATATGCTCTGGGGTCATCACTTGGCGAGGTGTACCGCTAGCAATTAAGTGCTGATTGAGTAACAGCAATTGATCATAGCGATCAAGGGTGTTGCCCCACTCATGGCAACTAATTAATAGGGTTTTACCTTCTCGCTTCAATTCATCATAAATTTGCCACATTAAGGCTTCTGTCTTTTTATCGACGGCATTCAAAGGCTCATCTAGCAGCAACACATCGGCTTGCTGTGCCAAAGCTCTTGCCAAAAAAACTCGTTGCTGCTGTCCACCTGACAAGTTTTTGATCGGGCGATCGCGTAATTCGTAAAGCTCAACGCGCTGCAAAGCTTGCTTGACTATTTCCCGCGATTGGCGGCTGGGTCTACCCCACCAGCTTCTGTGCAAGGTTCTCGCCATCATCACCACGTTCTCTACGGTCACAGGATAATCCCAATCAACCTGCGATCGCTGTGGGAGGTAGGCAACTTTTTGACGCTGATGTTTGAGGGGGCGACCTTGATAAAAAACCTGTCCGATTTGTGTGGAAATCAGTTCGAGCATGGCTTTTAGTAGGGTGCTTTTGCCTGCGCCATTGGGACCGACTAAACCCACTACAGAGCCAGATTCAAGTTTAAAGGAAACATCCGATAATGCTTGCAGATCACGATAGTTCACCGTCAAGTTTTGTACTTCAAGCATATTGCTCAAAAAATGATAATCGTTTTCAAAATTATACAACTAAAAGAGATTAAAAAAGCGGTGCTTCGCACCGCTTTTTTAATCTCTTTTAGTAAAGACGGCGCGAAGCGCCGTCTCTGTTTTTTGGTGAAAAATTTATTCTGGGTCTTTGGTTGCATTGACTGCGTAGTAACCAAGCAACGTCGCGATCGTGAAGCCAGTAAAGAAGAGCGCAAATAATACGCTAACGCCGCCAGTAATTCCTACTTGAGCAAGGATGCCTTTACCAGTCAGTACTTCGTTAGTAAAACCAGCCACCAAGCCGATCATCGCCATCCGACCATTCCAAATTTCTGCAAAGTTACTAAAACCGAATACGCCTGCCCCTGTAGGATTTACATTAAGCCCAGTCTTCTTGGGTGCAGTTGCAGAGCCATTTTTATCGTTTGCAGAATCGCTGGTTGGAGTGGATACCATGATTAGTAAATTCCTTACAGAAGTTTTAAATTATTAATAAAATATTACGTTTAATGTAAATGAATGTAAATCTGTCATCAGAAATATGCCCTATTGCCTAAACCCTAGCTGTCAGAAGCCCAACAACTCGCCACAAAATGCAGATTATGCAACTGCTATAAAATTTTGTACTAACTGCGGTAAGCCTTTACATCTGAGGGGACTGTATGAGGCGATCGCTTTAATTGGGCAGGGTGGCATGGGGCGAACCTTTCGCGGGCGAGACTTGGGGCGATTGGGACAGCCCTGCGCGATCAAGCAATTTCTGCCCTTACAGATCCAAAGCCCCGAAATCATGCAAAAGGCGATCGCGCTTTTTGAAAGCGAAGCGGCTCAATTAAAAAAACTTGGTTCCCATCCGCAAATACCAGAACTAATTGCTTATTTTGCCGAGGATGGATATTTATACTTAGTTCAAGAATTAATAGGAGGAGAGAATTTAAATTTAGAGTTGCAAAAAGAGTTGCAAAATAAGGGTGTTTTTACGGAAGATCAGATTTATGAATTATTGGAAAGTCTTTTGCCAGTCCTGCAATTTATCCACGATCGCCAAGTCATTCACCGTGATATTAAACCCGAAAATATTATTCGGCGATCTGTTGATTTTGCTAATCAATCCTTTGTGCTAGTCGATTTTGGGGCGGCGAAAATTTTTGATGGCAATACAGGGACACTAATTGGCAGTGCGGAATATATTGCGCCAGAGCAGTCTAGAGGTAAGGCATTGCCGCAGAGTGACCTCTATAGCTTGGGAGTTACTTGCATTTATTTACTAACAGGAATATCTCCCTTTGATCTATATGACGATGTAAGCGATCGCTGGATTTGGCAAGAGAAATTACAAGTACCTATTTCTAATCATTTAGCCGCAATTCTCAATCGTCTTTTAGAAAGGGCGATCGCCAAGCGCTATCAATCAGCAACTCAAGTGTTAGCTGATTTGCGATCTACAACTAATCTAAATATTGCTGCTGCTAAGCAGCGAGGCACTAGAAATCAGAAGATTGTTCCACCCGCTTCGCGGGTGGAACAATCTCTGGTTTTAGATTTACAAGAAGCTCTTAACCTCGGTCAGTGGCAAGAAGGAGATTTATTAACCAATAAAATCATATTAGAACTTGCTCAAAAACGAAGAATATCAGAACTATCGGCGGCTGATATTAAACAAATTCCCTGTGAGATTTGTCTAGCGATCGACCAAGCTTGGCTGAAATCTAGTAATGAGCGTTTTGGCTGGAGTACCCAAAAGCAAATCTGGCAAGGTTTGGGCGGCAAATTGATTTATACAGAGGATAATTATTGGCAATTTGCCATTACCTACGAAAAATTTGCCGATCGCCTTAAATGGCGGAAATCTGCATGGCTACCCTCTGGATTTGACTTACCATTTTTGCCCAAAGTCTGGCGCAAGTATGAAAATCTTACCTTTGCGATCGCGGCTCCGAGAGGACATTTGCCCAGCCTTGTATTTTGGGAAGGCTTTAATTTGGTTGATCCTATTTTTTATAAACTCGAAGTGTGTGAGTAAGACTCCTATGTTTTGAGAGATTAGTGGCGCTTCGCGCCATTAGTTAATTCCGCCCGCTACGCGGGCGGAATTAACTAATGGCTTTAGGTTTTAAGGCGCTTAAAAACAAGGCGCAACCATTAGCCTAATGGGATTTTGATTCAAAGTGCTGTAGTACAAATGAGTGCTTGATTATAGGTGTCAAAGCTCACACATAATCAAGCCAAAATTCTGTAATCTAGTTAAGTGCAATGCTTTGTGCCTTAATACCGTTAAGCACTTTAATTAATAGCGATTTTCCTACAGCTTCCCCCTATGACAACTAAAAAAGACCCGAGCAAGAAAAACGCCGAAGCTAATTCTGAGAATATACCTGAGATTAATCCAGAAAAAAAGATTAAACCAGTAATTGTAGAATCTCCCCAAGATCCTTTAAAAGAAGATAGCCAACAGACTTATCTATTTAATCGCGAATTAAGTTGGGTTGCCTTCAACAAAAGGGTATTGAGTGAAGGGCTTGATTCGCGAACTCCTTTGCTAGAAAGAGCTAAATTTTTTGCCATCTTTAGTACCAATCTTGATGAATTTTTCATGGTTCGGGTGGCAAGGGTTAAGAAGAAACTCGCCGAGCAGTTAGATACTGTCACCGATGACGGACTTAGCCTAGCCCAACAGTTGCAGGAAATTCGCAAGGCTTTAGAACCGTTGGTGACGATGCAGCATGAATTTTTTGAAAATACGCTACGGGCTGAACTGTTTAATCATGGCGTGAAGTTATTGGATTATAAGGATATCGACAGTAAGCATCAGGACTATCTCAAAAACTACTTCAAAGAAAAGCTATTTCCTGTCCTCACGCCCTTAGCGGTTGACCCTGCCCATCCCTTTCCTTATATTTCTAATCTCAGTCTGAGCTTGGTGGTAATTGTTCGCGACCCTGCTACTCAAGAAGAGAACTTCGCAAGGGTCAAGGTTCCTAATATTCTGCCCCGATTTGTAAAGATTCCTGAAACTGACAAGCATACCTTTGTGCCGTTGGAACAGGTGATTGCCAACAACCTTGAACATTTGTTTTCGGGAATGGAAATTCTCAACTACTACCCATTTCGGATCACCCGCGATGCTGAGCTAGACATCGAAGACGAAGAAGCCGATGATCTGATTTCTGTGTTGCAAGAGGAATTGCGGAAGCAAAAGTTTGGTCCTGTGGTCAGAATGGAGATTTCCAAAGATATTCCTACTGCGACTCGCCTACACTTGATTACACAGTTGGGAATCTCGGAGGATGATGTTTATGACCTTTCGGGGTTGCTTGGCTTGGGGGACTTGATGTCTCTAGCTTTTTTGCCAACGCCCCAATATCAAGATCCGCCTTGGAAGTCCGTTACTCATCCGCGACTTAGGGAAGAAAAGGGAGATGCTGAGAAAAGTAACATTTTTGACATTATTCGGGAAGGAGATTTCTTAGTTCATCATCCTTATCAATCTTTTACAACTACAGTGCAGCGCTTTATCGAAGAGGCGGCACTAGACCCAAATGTACTTGCCATTAAGCAGACTCTTTACCGTACTTCGGGTGATTCGCCAATTGTCCATGCCCTAATTAGTGCTGCCGAAAATGGCAAACAGGTGGCGGTATTAGTGGAACTGAAGGCAAGATTTGATGAAGCAAATAATATTCTCTGGGCGAAGAAGTTAGAGAATGCGGGTGTCCATGTGGTCTATGGATTCAAAAATCTGAAAACCCATACCAAGACGGCTCTAGTGGTCAGACGAGAAGGCGATCGCCTAGTGCGCTATATGCACATTGGCACTGGCAATTACAACCCTAAGACAGCAAGATTTTATAGCGATCTGGGTATTTTTAGTAATCGCGATGACTTGGGAGCCGACCTAACCGACCTATTTAATTACCTCACAGGTTACTCCCGTCAGACTGAATACCGCAAGCTCTTAGTCGCCCCTGTAAATATGCGAGATAAATTCTTGCAGTTGATTCAGAGGGAAATTGATCATCAAAAGAATGGTTATCCCTCTTACATCATTGCGAAGATGAACTCCTTGGTTGATCCTGAAATCATTACGGCTCTTTATGAAGCGTCACAAGTTGGCGTAAATATTGACCTGATTATTCGCGGTATTTGCTGCATTCGCCCTAGGGTCAAGGGACTAAGCGATCGCATTCGGGTGATCAGTGTGATTGGGCGCTTTTTAGAACATTCACGCATTTTCTACTTTAGCAATGGTGGCAGTGAGCAGGTCTATATCGGCAGTGCCGACTGGATGCCTCGCAATCTGGATGCAAGGGTTGAGGTGATTACTCCTGTTGAAGAAGTTTCCTTAGTGAAGGAACTGAAGCAAATTTTAGAAATTGTCCTAGCCGACAATCGCCAAGCATGGGACTTGCAAGCCGATGGAACCTATGTGCAGCGAGTTCCTAAGGACGGCGAGCCTGAAATGAGTTCTCAAAAACATTTCATGTCGCAAGGTAGACCAGAGTTTGCTTAAAAGTAATGGCGGCGCGTTGCGCCGCCACTACAAAAAGAGGGCGGTGCTTTGCACCGCCCTCTTTTTATTTCTTAGGCTTAACGCCTAACTTTTCAAACAATTCGATATCATCTTGCCAGCTTGGGTTGCTAGTCGTTAAGAGCCTCTCACTGGAGAAGATGGAATTTGCACCCGCAAGGAAGCATAAAGCTTGATCGGAGACACTGAGGCGATCGCGTCCTGCGGAAAGCCTGACCACAGCTTTGGGCATCAACACCCTCGCCGTTGCCACCATTCGCACCAAAACGAGCGGATCAACCGCTTCGAGATCGCCCAAGGGTGTGCCTGCAACTGGCGATAGGGCATTAATTGGCACAGACTCAGGCTGCGGTTGGAGATTGGCGAGGGTATGAAGTAGTTCAATGCGATCGCGATCGGTTTCACCCATACCGACAATGCCACCACAGCAAACCTGTATGCCAGCCTCAGCTACATATTTAATCGTTTCTAGGCGATCGCGATAGGTACGCGTCGTGATTATTTCTGGATAAAAGCTTTCCGAGGTGTCGAGATTGTGGTTGTAAGCAGTTAGCCCTGCCGCCGCTAGTTTTTGGGCTTGATCGGGGCGCAGCATTCCCATCGTCACACAGGCTTCCATGCCCATTCCTGCGACTGCCTCCACCATCTGCAATACATTCTCAAATTCTTCACCTTCAGGCGCATTCCGCCATGCCGCACCCATGCAAAACCTAGTCGCGCCATGCTGTTTAGCGTCTTTTGCTTGGTTAATTACTTGTTCCACCGATAGCAGGGCGTAGGTTTCCACATCAGTGGGATAACGCGCACTTTGCGGACAATATTTGCAGTCTTCAGGACAGCGCCCTGATTTGATATTGGCGAGGGTACACATCTGCACGGCATCGATTTGATGGTGCTGGCGATGGACTGTTTGAGCCTCATATACTAGAGACAGTAAGGGCTGGTTATACAGTTCAGTAACGGATTCGAGAGAGATCAAGAGCTTGGTTTATTTCTTCAAGACGACTAAGGCGATAAATATTGTACTGTGGAGAAATATAGTAATACCAGATTGTTGGCAAAATTTACGCCTGTTGTTTTTAAGCTAGTGGTAAATCTATACCTGTAATTGATTCTAAAGAAATTTCTAAAAGTTCGGCGATTTCATCATTAGTTAAGCCGCGATCGCGTAGTTTCTTGATTTTGGATATTTGCTTATTTTGCAGAACATTAATTTTTTCTAATGGAACTTGATTTGGTGAGGGGCGATCGCTATTAAAATTCACGCAATTATTGATATGTCCAAAGTTCCCAACATTTCCATCCCCAACATTAACCGTTACATTACTTCTCTGTCTTTCTAAAACAGATTTAAGATTCCCTTTCTTAACTGGCTCTTCAAAAATATCAGAAAGCATTTGCAGAAGCTCATAACCAGTGTCTTTAACATGACCTTCACTCCTCTCAAAAGATTCTGCAATATCCACATATTTCTGATGATTTAACGCCCCCTCAATCACTTTTTTCTGTAAATCATTAAGTCTTTTTCCTGTCTTCGTAAACATATTCTCATCAACAAATTTCAACAATTCTTTAACGTCCATACTTACAAAGCCGTAAATCTTCAATCCCGATTATACCCGTCTTTCCCTGTCTTTTTCCGTCTTGCAATAATTTTTTAAATAATCCGTCTTTTCCCGCTTTATAATCTCGCTGAATTAAGTGAAAATAAAAATGACTATCAAAAAACTAAAATTTCAAGGGTGCAGATATGGCTTTCACTGAACTTGGAGAAGTTACATCACCGACTGGTGGAGTTTTCAAATATTTCTGGGATAGTAGTAGCGGAGATGTTCGTGTTGCGAATGAATATGCTGGGAAAGCATCAAACGAATCAGAAGCATGGAGAATGGCTAATTTCTATGCTACAACCAAAAAAATTATGCAAAAGTAGGAGGACATAATAAGTTCTCACAGATCTACATAATCAGTACACTGTTGGATTGTTGGTTTACAAGCTATTAATCTAAGTTTTAATCAGAGGAATCAGAGTATGGGATACAAGTCAGATCACGAATTTCGCAGTGATTTATGGGATAGTGCCACAAGAGGACTGCCTAGCAACATCAAAAGGCAGGCTCACGAACATTTAGGCAAGTATTATAAAGAAGAAAAGAATGACATGAACTATGATCAACTCTTGTCTGTAGTTAAGGAAGTCATGAATGATTATCCAGAATGGTCTTGGAATGGTCAGCGCTGGTATCAATAACTATCTAGGCTGATACAGTTTGTTGATATTAAAATATTATAAAGAAGCTTCTGTAAGTACAGGTGATTAATGCTTTTGAGAGCTTCTTTTATTTTAATATCAGCAAAAAAATATAAGAAAGATTTGTTGCTAATTAAGAATCCACAGATTGTTAAAATTAATAACTATGAGGGAGATGAATCCATGCCAGACATCTTTAAGAAAACATCAGGGGTAATAGCTCTAATAGCTCACATATTTGTTTGGGGAGGATGTGTTTATGCAGCTTTTACAAAATCAGGACTAGGTGTAGCTTTTTTGATGGCACTTCTTGCAATTCCAGTTAACTTGATTGTTGCTATCGTAACAATACCAGTTTTAGAGTATGTGGTATTCAAAATTGCGAGAATATCTCTGTTTGACCGTTTATTAATGATTTTGTTAGTGCCACTTCACACTTTTGTCGTATCAACTGTTCCTTATGCAATTTACACCTATCCAAGTAAGTATCAAGAACAAGAACTCTTTTATTCGCTTTTAGGAATTACAGTATCGCCAATTTCTTTATTAATAAGTACTGGTCTTTTTTATATTGTGTTTAAGATTATTCGTAATATTAAAATTAACTCGAAAGGTGGTTATCCAGAAATTGTTAAGTTTAAGTAGATTTTTTTCTTTTAATTATTATTCAATCCCCATCATATCACTTGTATATCTAAGTGATTGCCTGTACCAACCTGAGCAGCTATAACATCTTTAGGGAGTCATGAAATATTTACAGTCCGTCTTTTGTTGGTTGGGAATTGGATTAATCGTCGGGATGATGTTTCTTGTTTTACAACAAACATCAACTGTTCCTATAACATGGGTACGCTTATCTCTATTAGCAGTACCAGCAAGTTATGCAGCAATTGGTTTATTTGGTTTGATATTAGATAGTGCTTTAGGTAACTTTCCAGCAGAAGACAAAAATTATCAATGGTTAGTTTATTTTTATCCATTACTTTTTTTAACAATACTGCGGACAAATAAAAAAAGGAGACAAAAAAGCTATTCATCGGATAAGGTGCAAGTGTTGAAACAAAACACCAAATGAATAGCATCATCGATATAGTAGCGAAGACAGAGAGTAAAGTACAACAGAAATTTCTATCAATCCTGTTTTCGACAATCATAGTGATGTGCGGGAAAGTAAACTTCAGGAATCTGAGTCGATATAGCGAAATCAGCGAACGCACATATCGACGGCAGTTTGGTCGTTCCTACAACTTCATAAAAGGGAATGCTGAGA
>MNZA01000170.1 GCA_001873375.1 Oscillatoriales cyanobacterium CG2_30_44_21 | reverse complement strand
CGCGCCGCCACTCACTTATTGGGTTTTATATCCTACCAAGACTGATTAAGGCTATATATTTCAAACTTTCAAGGTGGAAACGTGATTTTAGGATTATTATTAACCTTGGCATTAGGTAGCTACAGTTTGTTGCTACTGGTAACATCAGTTGAGTCAACAGTAGATAAATGTTTATCCTGAAGCGCCAAGACGTTGAAATAGTCAACGTTCAAAACCCTCAAAATAAAGATCAACAAATACCGATTTTGCAGTATCAAGGGCAAACATTTCGGTTACTCAATATGTTTGGCGATAACCGAGACGAAGCTTTAGCCCTATGGCGTGACTTAACTGATAACAAAGGTAAAGCTTGTGTATTGTTAGAGGAGCCTCAACGCTTTAGCGTATGGGGGCGCGTCAAGCTAGCCCCCCAAGCTGCCACAGCCGCCAATACTAGCTCATCGGTAGGGACTCACCTTGTGCAGGGTTGCTTACTAATGATGCAATCTGTATATTTTGATGTCGAAGATCTGCTCGGGACAAGGCAGGCAGTTTCTTTTAAGCAAGACCTGCTGAGATTTATGCAACAAGGAAAGTTTGCACAATGCGAAAATCTCCAGTCTCTGGAAGCAATATTATCAATTAATCCCCTTAATAGTGTGCAGATCCCCAACTGGGATGAAAGCAAATTACAGATGCTTTTGGGAGAAGTGCATCGACTTGGCTCATCGTACTTCGGCAGCAGTAGCTTTGTAGACAGTGCCATGGAAGCTCTAAGCGAACTTCCTGAAGCAATGTCTGTAACTGCATGGCTGCAAAAGATTCCCAAAGGTAAACTGTGGGGATGAACACCCAAAATATTTGAAAGTGGCGCTTCGCGCCACTTTCAAAATTTTTAAGTCCGCGCAAAGCGCTGTATTCTAAGCTTATTAAAACAACAATTTTTTTATGTTTGTAGCCAAGGTTCAAGATCTATGAGTAGGGTCAAATCTTCCACTTCATCAGAGATTTCCACACAGCAAATTGTCTGGGCAGCGATCGCATGGGCAGTAGTATCTCTCATGTTTTACCTATTTTTAAGCGCTCCCACGGAAGTTACCCCAGCGATTAAGCCCCAAGGCTGTATCAATGTTGTAAAAGATTTCACCTTCAGACCTAATTGGTATCGCTCTGGTACTTATATTTTTCAAACTGTCGCGATCGCCGCTTCAGGCTTATTATGTTTGCGAAATTGGCGCAGCCCTAAAATTCTCAATGGTCGGACAGTTTGGTTAGGTTTAGGGCTTGGCATTCTCTCTTGGGGGATCGGCAATTTAATTTTTGGTTACCTAGACTTTCAATATCAAAGCGGTTTGATTGGAGCGGGTGCAAAGGGAGCGACTGATCTAGTAAGCACGTTCCCCTCGATCGCCGATATTTTCTTCACAGCCACCTATGCATTTTTGGCATGGGGCATGGCAATGTCTGTGATTGGTCGCCGACTTAATCTTTATCCCAAACAATGGGCGATCGTTGGTGGTGTAGGTTTTGTCGGTATCGCAATGGCAGCTTATGTCACTTTTGGCGTAGGTGGAGCAATCACCGAAGATCAATACACAGGCAAAATTCTCAATACCGTCTATGCCCTTGGCGATATTTGGTTGCTGATTGTCGCGACAATTCTTTTGCTAGCTTTTTGGGGCGGCAAGGCGGCACAGTCTTGGCGACTGCTGGGCAGTGCAGGTATTTCTATGTTTCTAAGCGATCTCTGGTTCAACTACAGCATCAACTCTAGCGAGCCTTGCAAACCCTATCAAAGTGGTGAACCAACCGAGTTTTTCTGGATTCTTGCCTTTCTGCTTTGGGGCATGGCTGCCGCTTTGGAGTTCGATCTTTCTTCCAAACCCACAGCCCGCAGTCGTAGAAATTAAACTGCTGCGCCTTGCGTTAAAAAAAAGTTGCGGCGCTTCGCGCCGCAACTTTTTTTATTAAGATATTTCCATTCAAAAGATTAGCGCCGCATCCTTTGGTATTAAATTAACCCAGAAATAATTTTAAAAGCGTTGCGAAGCAACGCTTTTAAAATTATTTCTGGGTTAATAGTCTGTAATCAAAATCGCCGTCATTTTTGGTTTTTGAAATTAAGAAATGGCTGCGCCTTTTCTTAATTTGGTGTTAATACGCTCCATTTCCCCAAGGGAAAATCACCACTAAAACCGTATTGAGGATTAGCTTAATATCTAAGCCCAGAGACATTAGCTTGACATAGCTTGCATCAAGCTGAACTCGCTTCGCATAGGGGATGTCATTGCGACCTGACACTTGCCACAGCCCCGCGATTCCGGGGCGCACACTCAACACTTCATCAATCCTATTGCCATACCTGATTAACTCCGCCTGTACGAGAGGGCGTGGACCCACCACACTCATATCACCAACCAAAACATTCCAAAACTGGGGTAGCTCATCGAGGCTGGTGGTTCTTAAAAACTTACCAATCCCAGTAATGCGCGGATCTTGCTTTAACTTGAAGGAAGACTCATATTCAGCACGACTGATGGGGCAGGAGTCCAAGTAATTTTCTAATAACTGCTCAGCTCCATCAATCATGGTTCTAAATTTAATACATTTAAATTCCCGTCCGTTTAAACCCACCCTTTGGTGAATGTAAAATATTGATCCCCGTGAGCTAATCAACACCAAAAGAGCAATGGTTAAATATACTGGTGACAACAGGATTAAGACGGCTAAAGCAAATAAAATATCAAAGCTTCTCTTTCCCCAAACCTCATAGTGATCGATTTGATTGGCAAGAGCTTTGGGCTTTTTTGGTCTTGCCTGACTGCTTACTTTACTTCTAGTAATCATTAATCCTCTGCACCACACCACATAGTTGGAATAATCATACAATGCCTGTCTACTTTTATTGGGGAGATGATGATTATCAAATTAATCAAGCAACAAAAAAGTTAATTAATAAGTATATCGATCCCCTGTGGAAAGATTTTAACTATATAAAAATCAACGCTAGCGGCGATCTAGAAGTGATGGATGGTTTAAACCAAGCGGCGACTGCTCCTTTTGGGATGGGTGGTCGTTTGACATGGCTTGCCGACACCGCGATCGCCCAACGCTGCTCCGAGTCATTGCTTGCCGAATTGGAGCGAACATTTAATCATTTACCTGACGATTCTTACATCCTATTTACTACTGCCAATAAACCTGATGGCAGAGCCAAATCTACTAAGTTAATTCAAAAATATGCCAAGGTTTTAGAGTTTTCTTTAATTCCGCCTTGGAAGACAGATGCGATCGCCCAGTTAGTTAAGCAATCTGCCGTAGAAATTGATTTGAAACTAACCAATGATGCCATTGACCTGTTAGTTGATGCGATCGGAAGTGACAGCCGACGATTGACTATGGAGTTGCAAAAGTTACAACTATCGCATCATGGCAATGCCAAGCCGATGACCGCGAAAGAAATTACGCCATTAATCCAAGCATCGGCTCACAATAGTTTGCAATTGGCGGGGGCAATTCGTACCGCCGATACAAGCCGATCGCTGTCTTTGATCGGTGAGTTATTGCGAAATAATGAAGCGGGATTGCGGATTTGTGCCACTTTGGTGGGGCAGTTTCGGACATGGCTCTGGATTAAATTAATGCAAGAGTCGGGCGAAAGGGATGATAAGGCGATCGCAGATGCGGCAGAAATTGGCAATCCTAAACGGGTTTATTTTTTAAAGCAAGAAGTACAAGGTTTAAACAGTCAAAAGTTAATGCGATCGCTAAGTATTTTGTTGCGTTTAGAAGCTGACCTCAAACATGGCAAAGAGGAAACGGCAACTTTGCAAACGGCAATCATTGAGTTATGTCAAGCGATGACAAAGTAATAGTTATTAATCAGAAAAGCAGCTAAAACCAATAAATCCTAAAATAAAACCGAATGGTATAGCGCCCCCGATAAAGCAAATTGTCGCTATAGCTAAAAGCACAAAACCAATTATTTTTTTCGTGGGTAGTGGCGGCGATGGTGTCGGTATCGGTGTACTGGGAGTAGTCTGAACGGGAGGATTGCTTGGCGGCGGGAGCGAAATAACAGGTTTTGCTGAGCCCTCAAAAATATCTACCCCATTCAAAATATTTTTTCTTTCGCACCAATAGCACTTACCGTAGGTTCGACTATACTTATGGGTATCAATTTTGCCGCAAGAAGTAAGATCATTAATAGCTACTTTCAAAGCAGCACTCCAATCTTCTGCTGATGGTCTCTTGGTTGCGTCTTTGTGACCATCATTAAAACATCGTTTAAATAGCTCCTGAAGCTTTGGGTGAATGACCTGTAAGGGTATTGTTGATATGTGAAATTTTAATAAGCCCTGCGAGTTATATAGCCATATTCCATTTTTCATCTTGTCTACTTGGCTTTGCTCATCGCCCGAATCTTGCCAGGTTCCCTCATTAAACGGGTGTCTAGTAAACAATAGGTGGTAGATTATTAAGGCTACGCGATAGCGGTCATGATAGAGAGTTTGGGTAATATTTGAAGTGTCAAACCCCAGCATTTCTGGAGGCGTAAATCCTTCAGTTACGACATGACATCTATAAACAGTATTGCCATTCTTGACTTGGAATGAGTCTGTATCAACTACGGAAACGAAAGCCCGATCATTAACTAGAATATTTTGCGGTTTAATGTCACCTATTACATAGCCCGATTTATGTAAATCCTTAACTATTTCTGTAAAATTTCGTGCTGCTGTGTGAAGAAATAACCAATTGCATTTAGGCAATATCTTTTTACGACTCTTGGGATTATACACTTGAATAAACTGGACGTTTCTACCTATTTCAGGCATTAAAAACCCAATGCATTGCTTTCCCTTATAGACTAAGCTAGTTGGCCAGGCGATCGCCACATCACCAGGATCGCTTGGAGAAGTTTTGGGAGGATTAGCAATCATTACTTTTAGTTTGCTAACTTGTTCTGGAGTGGGTAGCTTTTCATAAATTTTAACAACAAAACCTGGTCGATTTATCCTATAGATTTTTCCTTCCCCACCACTGCCAAAAGGTTCACCATTGAAATTAAATGATTTTCCCTGATCATCTTTCATTGTTTTTTGCTTACGCGACTAACTTGTCTTTTATATGAATAAAACATTAGATAAATCCAATTTATTAAAGCTAGGCTTAAATTAAAGGATTTATCATTTTGGTAATCTGAAGATTTGATATAACTTTCGACGCATAAAATCATTTTTACCATTGCAGGGATCGTTCAAGGTTTTTGCCGATTCCCCAGAATTATTTCTAATTTCTGTTTGTTGAGTTTTTTGACTATTCGAGTTTGAGCTTTTTGTATTTGGAAAAGTATTATTTAAGTGTATTGATGTTAGGAGCGCCAAAGTTAGAGCAAAAACTGGTAAACAAACAGAAATAATTTCGCCAAAATTTGGTTTAAAACTTTTAATTAAGCTCTGTATAGTTTCTTTTTTTGTACTTTTGAATTTTTGATCTTTTTTGGATCTTCGATCTTTATCGATATCATTATCAGTGGCATATAATCCAGAAAATATTGACCAAAGTGTTAGAACAATAATAAAAATCGTAGCAACCCAAATTGGTATAGAACCAATTGCTGCTTTGTTCCACAAAACTTCAATGGTTATTTGTAATTCAGGACGGTTTTGATGAATTTTTTCAACTAAAAGATAAGCTGCAAGTGTCGCAAAATAGACATACAGAAAACTTGAAAATAGAAAAAGACCTATTAAAACAGGTGAATCTTTTGTTTTTATCTTTTTCGTTGATGTAGGCGCTGTATAAGTAATGTCATCCGTTTCTGTTGGAAACGGAGTTTGGGTAGTAATTACATCTGCGGGAGATGGTTTAGGTGTTCTCCTGCCTGAAGGCAAGGGAATAGGTGGCGGATAGCCAATCACAGGCGGTGGAGTTTGTGACGGAGGCAGTGAACTAGGTATTTTAGATGTCGGTGTATCACCTAAATTTATTTCTGTGACGGGATCAGCATTTACATCGACGCATAACAAAATAGTCTTATCATCATCAGTCTTACGATTAACTGTCTCATGATTTAAAAAAGCTATAAGGTAGCCGTCTTTCTCTGGCTCTATCGTTTCTTGAATATATTTTTCGAGGGGGACAAAAAACTTCGGATAAGCTACATTGTTTCGTAAATTGAGAGCTAAATTTTCTAGACCATCAGTTGAGGCACAAATAAAGCTAACAGGATTAGCTTTGTAAGTTATCTGTAGATCTTGCTGAATATGCGTGGAAGATGAAGTTACAAAGGTAGTTTCATTTGCGTATTCGCCTTTGCTTGGCTCAAAAAGTAAGTCATAGCCTTTACCTTGATAGTTTCTGACAACAATGAAACCGTCACCTAATTGCATAGCTGCTATGCCATCTGGAAAGGCGATAAAAGCCAGAAGAGTACAAGCAAATTCACCCACACTAACTTTTTTACCCTTCTCCCGATAGTAATCCTGCGCCGCTATTTCTATTTCATGTCTAACGACTTCAATCAATTCTCGAAAAACTATTTGCACACCATCTTGTGACAAGAATGACTTGCTTCGTGAGGTTTCTAGTTTTTCTGTAAAAAATTTTATAGTAGTCTCAACAGCAATCTTAGAGCCATAATGGGACAAACTGCGGCTCCCTGCCCCATCAGATACGGCTCCAATCAAGTAATCATTGCCATATGGCTTATATTCTGCATAGTCTTGACAAGGCGTTTGCGTTGATATGTGGCTTGTCCCCATCTCGAAACGGGCGATCGCTCTCCACTGGCTTCTTGTTGAAGCCTGATTTTGAGATTTACCTTGATTACTTCCCCATCCCCACATTAAACACTTCCCCAACCAATTGGCTCTAGTTTAGTTTGCCCTTCTTCACCAACTTTGCCACTAGCTGTTTTGCCCACTGATCTACTTAGCCATAAAAACATCGTCTTAAAGTCAAGTCCGTTCAATTTAACAGGAGTACGATCTGGCGGAGAAACCTGCTTGAGTTGGTTCATATCGGCTCCCTCAACCGCCACGGCAAAGAAAGAGATTTTCTTGTTTTTATGCTCTTGATGAATTTTCTGAGCAGCTTCTTGCCAAGGCGAGTTGCCATTTGGATAACCATCTGTAATCAGCCATACCCAAGGCTGATAATATTTTAGACCATGATTTTTGTACTGCTCTTTTCGTTCAGCCACTAATTGCAGAGCATATTCAAGTCCTTCACCCATAGGCGTGCCACCATCTGCGCTAAGTGTTGGAGGGTTAAACGCATCCATCGTGGCAAAATCATGGGCAAGGCTAACTGAAGCCCCAAATGTAACAACTGCTACTTCTACACGCAAACTCGCAGTTGGGTCATCTTCCAATGCTTTTTTTAGAACTCTTAGCCCCTCATTTAATTGTCTAATTGGCTCCCCTGACATCGATCCCGAAACATCAAGCACAAGTACTACAGGACATCTTGCTTCAGTATTCTCGTAGGCTTCAGGAAAATCACGGTAATTAACTGCCATAACTGTTATATCTACTTGAGAATTTTTATAACAATAGCATATTCTTTTGCTAAGCTTTACCTAGCATATGCTATGAATTTTGCTAGTCATTAGCTACTATTTAGGTGGAATTTATGATTGACGAGGAAAAGATATTTGCTGAAGCACAATATTACTGGGACTTAGACAAAATTTACGAACGATTTGCGAAGGTCAAACAAGAAGTTGCTCCTAATTCTCGTAAGGGTTTAAATCCAACAGAAAAGCTGTATTTGCGAAGTTTGCTGTGTGGACATACGCCCACTGAGATTGCCAAGAATTTAGTCAAAAGTCCAAAAGGTGTAGAGGTTTACCTATGCAAAACTTTATACAAATATTTTAAAAAGATTACTAATATGGCAGATAGTCCAGAACAAAATACAGGTAGTCGTCATAGTATTCCCCATTGGAGCGAAACCGAAGGATATCGATTAAGGTCTTTTTCGCAATCACAGACTGCAACAGAGCAAGAGTTGGAGCAATTTGTTAAGCTAACTATTATGAACTTTAATCAAAATTCAGGAACCATAGATATCAAAGTAAGTGTTGAACTCCCGCCAGAGTGGAGACAGAAAAACAAAGTACAGTCATAATTAGGTGTATTTTGGTCAGTCTTGGTAAATACTTGTTGGAATGTTACTTAATTTTATGCCTGCAAAAGATATTTTTCACGATACAGTCAAAATAGGGCTAGAAAAAGAAGGCTGGGCAATCACCGATGATCCACTGTACTTAGATTTTGGTGGGGTTGAAATTTATATTGATTTAGCTGCTGAAAAAATAATTGCTGCTGAACGTGATGGTGAAAAAATCGCAGTTGAAATTAAAAGCTTTATTGGTAGTTCGGCAATTTCTGAGTTTCATAGAGCTTTGGGGCAATTTATTAATTACAAAGCTGTGCTTAGCCAAAAGCAACCAGAGAGGATAATGTATTTGGCTGTACCGATCGCAACTTACGAAACATTCTTTAAATTAGAATTGATTCAGCTTGTTATTAAAAATCAAGGTATAAGCCTGATTGTCTATAACCCAACTAAGCAGGAAATAGAGCAATGGATAAACTAAATAAATATCGGGAAATTATTAAAACGATTATTAAAGAGTATGGTCAAGATGACTACAGACGAAATGGTGTAGATCGAGAGTTGATTTTTGACACAGAGCATGACCATTATCAAATTGTCAATGTTGGCTGGGAAAAAGAACATCGTGTTTATGGTTGCATTCTGCACCTTGATATTAAACAAGGCAAAATTTGGTTGCAATATAACGGTACAGAAATTGAACTTGCCGAAGAATTAGTGAAAGCAGGAGTGCCTAAACAGGATATTGTGATCGGCTTTCATTCTGAATTTATGCGTCAGTTTACAGAGTATGCCGTAAGTTAGGCGCGATCGCGATTTTTGCATTGCCATATCGCCTATAATACTAACCTTTGATTAGAAATATGTCCTCAAACTCCGCAACTGTCACCGTTGCCCTTGAAGGCGATCGCCGTTATGACATTGCGATCGCTAACCATAGCCTGCAAAACTTAGGCACAAAATTAGTAGAAATTGGACTGGGTAAAAAAAGTAACAAGGTTTTAATTGTTTCTAATCCTGTCATTTATAAACATTACGGTGAGACTGTAAGCTCCTCTCTTACTAATGCAGGATTTAATGCTACCAATCTAATTTTGCCAGCAGGAGAAAGATTCAAGACCGCCAACTCGCTCCAAAAAATTTATGATGCTGCCCTTGCCCATCGCCTAGAGCGATCGTCCTTAATCATTGCCCTTGGTGGTGGCGTAGTTGGTGATATGTCGGGCTATGCGGCAGCAACTTGGTTACGCGGGATTGACCTAGTGCAAGTACCAACGACACTTTTAGCAATGGTGGACTCAGCGATCGGTGGCAAAACGGGGATCAACCACCCTCATGGCAAAAACTTAATTGGCGCATTTCACCAGCCGCGTCTAGTTTGGGTTGATCCCGAAGTCCTCAAGACTTTACCTGCCCGCGAGTTTCGTTCCGCGATCGCCGAAGTAATTAAATATGGCGTGATCTGGGATCGCGATTTATTTGAGCTATTAGCTAATTGCGATCGCCTTGACCAGTTGCGCTATGTCAAACCTGACTTACTACAATCAATCCTATATCGTTGTGCCAAAGCCAAAGCCGAGATCGTCTCCAAGGATGAAAAAGAGGGCAATTTGCGGGCAATTCTCAACTACGGTCACACAGTCGGTCATGCGATCGAATCAGTCACCAATTACCGCCTCTACAATCACGGCGAAGCTGTGGGGCTAGGCATGGCGATCGCAGGCGCGATCGCGGTTGACCTTGGACTATGGACACAGCCAGATCAAGATCGACAAATGTTATTGATTAGCAAAGCCCGTTTACCGCAAACTCTGCCCTCAGACATTGACCTAGATGCGATCGCTGCTTCTTTGTCCAATGACAAGAAAGTAGAAGCAGGAAAAGTGCGCTTCATCTTGCCGACAGCACTCGGCTCCGCCAATCTCAGCGATCAAGTCACAGCTGAGCTAGTTAAACAAAATTTACGAAAAATAGTCGCATGATACTTGACACAAGATGGGGGAGTTCGTACTATACTTAAACGTTTATGTCAAGTAAAAAGCCTTGCAAGATTGCTAAACGTAGTTGAGCGCAAAAGCTTGGATACTCTAATAGAGCTTTGCTAAGTAATGAGGCGCACTTAAATCCAAAAGCAGTAGCGATCGCCACTGCTTTTGCCCAGATGCTTACATACATTTGTAAACCCTTAGTAATTCAATTAATACCTAAAAGAGACTAGATAACAGAGATTTCATGACTAAAAAGCCAATTAAAGACCTTCCCCAAATCAACGAACGTATCAGATATCCAAAAATCCGAGTCATTGATATGGAGGGAGAGCAACTCGGCATTCTCACTCCCAAAGAAGCCTTAAAGATGGCTGAAGAAAAGGAATTAGACCTTGTTCTTGTCAGTGACAAAGCTGATCCACCCGTATGCAGGATCATGGATTATGGCAAGTTCAAGTTTGAACAAGAGAAGAAAGCCAGAGAGGCTCGTAAAAAGCAACATACTTCTGACGTTAAAGAAGTGAAGATGCGCTACAAAATCGAAGAGCATGACTACAAGGTCAGAATCAACCACGCCGAACGTTTTCTGAAAGAAGGGGACAAGGTAAAAGCCACAGTCATGTTTCGCGGGCGCGAGATTCAGCACGTTGACCTTGCCGAGGTTCTACTCAATCGTATGGCAAGCGATCTGGAATCCGTTGCCGAGATTCAACAGTATCCCAAGCGAGAAGGCAGAAACATCACTATGCTGATGGCTCCTAAAAAGTAGAATTCAGCAAAAAGGCAGCGCCATGCGCTATATTTTTGAATCCAAAAAAATGAGAGCGTTGACTTACAATGCTCTCATTTTTTTAATGGCATCCTAAAAAGCGAAAAAGCGTTGCAAAGCAACGCTTTTTTGGTTCAATTTTCAGCGCAAAGCGCCGTAACACTATTGAGCAGGAATTAACGGTGGAATTGAAATTGGGGGTTCGCTGGATTGCGTGGCCGAGTTCGCTGGCAAGGACTGATTAGGCTGACTAGGAGTAGAACCAGCTACTGGCGCTCCCACAGGACGCTGTACCTCCACGCCATTTTGTTGTAGCACCACAATGGGCGGCTCCGCATTGGTATCAATGCGCTTCACCAAAACTTTACCGTTGGAAATTAGTTGTCCCGCGCTGACAGAACGGGAGGTCGTTTCACCAAAAGCTTTAACAATGGCATAAATCGTCCCCCCAGCTTCCAAAGTACCCGTAACTATCGTCCCTTCCGCCGCCTGTATATCAGGAGGCGCGATGATGCTATTGCGATTGGCGTTGGTTCTGACAACAACGGCTGCTCTTAACTTAGGCGGAGCCTTTGGCTTTTCTAAGAGTGTTTCTAGTTTAGGGACTGGGTTGATCACAGTGCTAGTGAAGGGGTCGCGCAACTGCTTAGAGTCCACACCAATCTTTTGTTCTAGCTCTCTTACCCTTGCTTCTTTATCGGTGGTCTCAATTAGTTCTCGGGTGCTTTGTCCAGATACTAGGGGCGTGTCAAAGGTCGGAGCAGTTACAGGAGCCTGCGCAGGAGCTGGCGGAGCGTTGGTCGTAGTACCATCGCCAATAGTTGGCAATGGCTTCCCCTCAGCGACTAAAGTTCTTATCTGTTCGCAATCCGTCCCAGCCGCGAACTTAGCTGTTTTGGCAACACCTTGTCTAACTTCTCGGGCGGTACTGATAGAACATTCAACAGGAGTACCCTCGCCACAAGCACTAATGATTGTGGCAACGCTAAGAATCACGCCAGCTAGGTAATAGATACGCATAAAAAGTTCCTCTGCTGCCTACTTGGTTTTCGGTACAGCGTCATCCAAATTTTGTCTATTTTGACTGCAAGATATTAATGCATTGTGGTAATTTTGGCAATGCTCAAAACCAAAATATAAATAAATTAGCAAAGCCAGTATATTTGCGCCCCACAGGGGCGCAAATATACTGGCTTTGCTTGGAAGAGAGCGTAGCCACTTACCAAATCGCTCGTAGTTCCAGTACAAATTCGGGAAGGAGGTCTTCTCCTGATAGGCTGATGGGATATTCCAAAATTTCCACAGGTTGACCAATGCGATAAATTTCTACTTGTCTATCTTTGCGATTGATCAACCAGCCCAACTTTGCGCCATTGTCTTGATATTCCTGCATTTTTGCTTGGGTCAGCGATAGGCTATCGCTGGGAGACATTAACTCAATCACAAAGTCTGGACATATCGGTGCAAATCTTGATTGTTGCTCCGTTGTGAGGGATTCCCATCTAGCTTTGATAATCCACGAGACATCAGGCGATCGCATTGCCCCATTAGGCAATATAAATCCTGCCGAAGAACCAAAGGCAACACCGAGATTTTTTCTTTGATTCCAATTCCACAAAGGACTGCCTAAACCTAGGTTACGCATTCCTGTATCACTGCCTTCGGGAGCCATAATCGTAATATCTCCTTGAGCGCCCCGCTCAAATCTTAGGTCGCGATTTTGTTGACAAAGTTGAAATAGTTTTTCGTCTGTGAGTTCAAAAATTGGCTCAAGAATGATGGTAAGGGCGTTCATATATTTACCCCAATGTTTACGAATGTGATCTATTTTACTGTTTTCCCAGTCAAGAGATTGGAGTTCGCGGCACTCCTAAGCGAGTTGCGGCGCTTTGCGCCGCAACTCGTTCCTTAGCTTGGATATGCTGTACGATCGCTACAAGCGATTAATACAACCATGATGATGTCAACACTCTTAGATAACCGCTATCGTGTCACTAGCGTTTTAGGCAGTGGTGGCTTTGGGGAAACCTACATGGCGGAAGACACAAAAATGCCATCTAATCGCCGATGTGTGATCAAGCAATTACGACCGATCGCGGACAATCCGCAAATGTATGAGCTATTGCAGCAGAGGTTTCAGAGGGAAGCGGCTGTACTCGAAGCTTTGGGAGAAGAGAACCGATATATTCCCAAGCTTTATGCCAATTTTGTTGAGGCTGGTCTATTTTATTTAGTCCAAGAGTGGATCGATGGATTGACGCTGGCGGAAACGGTCAGACAGCAGGGTCAGTGGACTGAGGATGCTGCTAAGGCTCTAATGGTAAGCGTCCTCCAAACCCTTACCTATGTGCATAGTCAGGGGATTATTCATCGCGATATTAAGCCTGATAATATTATTTTGCGATCGCGAGAACCTGTTTTGATTGACTTTGGAGCCGTCAAAGAGACTCTGAATATTACAACTGTCAAAGGTGCCCCTCAGCAAGCCAATTCGATTGTGATTGGTACGCCTGGCTTTATGGCTTCGGAGCAGGCGGCGGGAAGACCTTTTTTTGCAAGCGATCTCTATAGCCTCGCTTTGACGGTGATCTATGCGCTAACGGGCAAGTACCCGCAGCAGTTGGGGACTGATCCGCAATCGGGGGAAGTGCGCTGGCAGTCACAAGTCAACCTTAGCCCAGAGCTAAAAGCAGTATTTACCAAGGCGCTCCAGTTCGACCCACGCGATCGCTACAGTTCGGCGCAACAGATGTTAGATGCGATCGCAGTCAGGAGTACTAACTTAGCTCCATTGCCTAAATCCCAAAGCCTCTCAAATATGCAAACCCTAGCGGTAACGCCGCGAAGCCATGGGGAGCCGCCCGCACAGCCTATTTACACCTATCAACCTGCACCGTCCAAAAGAAAAGCGATCGCGCCTTTACTCGTAACGGTAATGGTGGGCGCAGGGCTGGGGGCAATGGTGGCAATGGCGGTCGTGATTTCTCAGCGTAGTGACATTGCTTCTTGGTGGAATAGAATTTTCCCTGCGAGTAAATCTGCGCAGAAGTCTGCCTTTTATTTTTTAGCGGATTCTGCTTTTGAGGAGTCGGCAAAGGCGAAATTGAGAGTTGAGAAGTTGCGATCGCAGGGCTACACAGAAGCAGGGGTATTTTGGATACCTGATTATCCTAATTTGGGAAATAGTCAGTTTTTTCAAGTATATACAGGGCAGTATTCTAATTTGGAAAACTGTCGAGAGAAGCTGAAAGAGCATTCTAAATTTGTTGATGATGCTTACTGTGCCTTTGCAAGTCCCAATCCTGATGACGCAGTTCAGCGCATCTCTGGGGTTACGCCATCGCCTTCACCTATCCCAACTTCCCCTAAAACTGCAACTCCACCACCCAAGCCGCAAAGCTCTCCCGAACAGTTCATTAAGGACTATTACAGCCTGATCAATGAGCGACAGTTTACAGGTGCTTGGCAAAAACTCACACCCACTTTTCAACGCGATCGCGCAGGCGGTTATGAGACTTTTACAGGTTTTTGGCAGACTATCGATAAAGTTGAGGTGAGAGGAGCGCGGATTGTGGAAGTAAAAGCAGATTCAGCCATAATCGATATTGATTTAACCTATCAAAAGTCATCCACAATTACTCCCGAAACATTACGCATGGGCTTAATCTGGCAAGAGTCGTCAGGGCAGTGGCTCATCAACACCACCCAAAGACAATGAGATACATCGCCAAGCGCTGTATCTCAAATAGTTAAGGCGGCGTGATGCGCCGCCTTAACTATTTTTTTGACTTGATAGCCACTTTTGATTTGCTAAATCGTATACTTCCAGATTAATTTCCTTAGCATCTATTCCCCTAGCAAACTTCTCCACTTCTCTCCGCACTAAAAATCTCCCCCAAAATGGAATCTCTTTTAGCTTACTCTCTGCCTCAACTGTCCAGACCACTAATTTACTCATATTTTCACCAACTGTTCTACCTAAATACATCGTAAGTAAAAGCGGCGCTCTGCGCCGCTTTTACTTCTTACCCCTCACTCCATCCCATTTGCACTGCTTGGGCATAGAACTTGCGATAGGCAAGTTCTATCGCGTCGGCAGGTGCGTGAACTTCTTCAGTGAGATCGAGGGGAGCCGCTCCAGCTTGAATCTTGACAGCAAGATTGTCTTGTACGAATGTCTTGACTACATCTTGACGCATAAAACTATCCGCCAAGGGATTCGTCACAAAATTACGGATATGTGACCACTTAGTAGTCGTCTGCATCTCGCTGACAGGTAAATGCACCATAAATAGAACGAATTGGAACTTCCCAAACTGCAAATCTACTCGTGAGACATTGGGCATATAGAAGGTAGCTCGAAAAATGCCATTTGGTGGGTTATTTCCTAAAATCAGCTTCAGTGAATAGGCGGGCTTGGTCTCAAAGGTAATGAATCCGCTAGCGCTCCATTCGGACATCTCTAACTTATAGGCTTGGACGGCAGGAGATTCTTTTCTGCCGAAGGCAGTTGCATGGACAAAGGGAGCGTGAGCCATGTCGATAGTATTCGCGATTACCCTTGAATAATGCCCATCCCAAGTAAAGCTGCCTGAAACTGTGCGCCATCCCGCTTGCGTAAATTCTGGCAAGTCTGGAATTGATGGGCTTTCATCGACTGGTAAATCACCCCAAAATAGCCAGACTAAACCATGCTTTTCTTGGACTTGGTGCGATCGCAATTTGGCGCGGATGGGAATGCTGACTTCGGGCTGATTTGCAGGAATATGGCTACAGGTTCCATCTGCTTCATAGCGCCATCCATGATAGGGGCAGTAAATGCAGTCATTTTCCACCCAACCTGCGGCTAGTTCTGAACCTCGATGCACGCAGCGCCCATCCAAAGCAATTATTTGTCCTTGAGTTCCACGATAAAGAACTAATTCATGCCCCATGAAAGTGATTGTCTTGGGTTTAGCAGAAATAGCTGCACTATGTTCTATGCCATACCAGAAGTTTTTGAGGATCTGATTACTGTGGTGATGCTTAGCTACCAGTGGCTGTTTTAGAGTTTTTACACTTTCCATATTTGGGGGATCGTCATTGGGGATATAAGTAGCCGGGCTTAATTAAAGCAAAAAAAACAGAGGTTGTTCTGTCAGCTTCGCTGACGGAATAACCCTTCTGGTTTACTTATGCTTAGCTACTTAAAAATACTAATACCCAATTTAAATTATCAATATAAAAAGTACTTTAAGATTAGAAATTCGTCATGAACCAAAAAATAACGGTGCGGCGCTTCGCGCCGCACCGTTATTTTTTCGCAAAGCGCTGTCTTCAAAAATTTATACCCTTTCGTGGAAGGTACGCTTAACCACATCCATCTGCTGCTCGCGGGTGAGCTTGATGAAATTGACCGCGTAGCCCGAAACACGAATTGTTAGCTGTGGGTAGTTTTCAGGATGATCCATCGCATCCAGCAAGGTATCGCGGTTGAGGGCATTGACGTTGATGTGATGACCGCCATCGTGGAAATAGCCATCCAGCAAACCAACCAGATTGTTAATGCGATCGCTTTCCTGTCTGCCTAGCGCCGCAGGCACAATCGAGAAGGTATTGGAAATACCATCTTGGCAATCGCTGTAGGGCAGTTTGGCAACAGAAGATAAAGAGGCGATCGCGCCGCAGTTGTCCCGTCCGTGCATGGGGTTCGCGCCGGGGGCAAAGGGCTCACCCGCTTTGCGTCCATCGGGAGTGTTGCCTGTCTTTTTGCCATAGACCACATTAGAAGTAATCGTCAGCACCGATTGGGTGGGCGTAGCGCCGCGATAAGTCTTTTGCTTACGGATTTCATTCATAAACCGCGAAACCAGTTCGATGGCAATGCTATCAACATGATCGTCGTTATTGCCATATTGGGGATATTCGCCTTCGGTTACATAGTCGATCGCCAAGCCACGCTCATCACGGACGACTTTCACTTTCGCATATTTAATAGCCGAGAGAGAATCTGTAACCACCGACAGCCCCGCAATACCGCAAGCCATCGTCCGATAGATATCGCGATCGTGCAGTGCCATTTCGATGCGCTCGTAGCAATACTTGTCGTGCATATAGTGGATCACGTTCAAGGTATTTACATAGAGCCGCGCCAACCAGCCCATCATTTGGTGCAGGCGCTCTGTGACTTCGTTGTAGTCCAGATATTCGCTAGTGATTGGTGCAAAGTGCGGTGCGACTTGATCCCCAGACTTTTCATCACGACCACCATTGATCGCGTAGAGCAATGTTTTGGCGAGGTTTACCCTTGCGCCAAAGAACTGCATCTGCTTACCAATTCGCATCACTGACACACAACAGGCGATCGCATAGTCATCGCCATAGGTAGGACGCATCAGGTCATCACTTTCGTACTGAATGGAACTGGTATCGCTGGAGACTTTGGCACAGAATTGCTTGAAGTTTTCAGGCAGATGCTCCGACCACAGCACCGTCAAGTTAGGCTCAGGAGCCGCGCCCAAAGTGGTCAGGGTATGCAGGAAGCGGAAACTGCTCTTGGTAACTAGCGTCCGACCATCGGCACTCATGCCACCGATTACTTCCGTAACCCAAGTGGGATCGCCTGAAAACAGGGCATTGTAATCAGGAGTTCTCAAGAATCTGACCATCCGCAATTTCATCACGAAATGATCAACTAATTCTTGCAATTCCGATTCCGTAATCTTGCCATTTCGCAAATCCCGTTCAAAATAGATGTCAAGGAATGTGGAAACCCGACCGAGGGACATGGCTGCGCCATTTTGTTCCTTGACTGCACCGAGGTAAGCAAAATACAGCCATTGCACAGCTTCACGGGAGTTAGCCGCAGGGCGACCAATATCAAAACCGTACTTGGCTGCCATTTCCTTCAGTTCAAATAGGGCGCGAATCTGTTCCGAAATTTCTTCGCGCAGACGAATAATATTTTCATCGATCACATCGACTTCGAGGGATTCTTGCTGATGCTTCTTGTCATCAATCAGGCGATCGCAGCCATAGAGTGCCACGCGGCGATAGTCACCGATAATCCGCCCACGTCCATAGGCATCGGGCAGCCCTGTAATGATCCCCGATCGCCTTGCCTTCCGCATTTCGCTGGTATAGGCATCGAAGACACCATCGTTATGGGTTTTGCGATATTTAGAAAAAATCTCTTCCGTTTGCGGATCAAGTTCATAGCCATAGGCTTCTAAACCTGCCTTAACCACACGAATGCCGCCATAGGGCATAATGGCGCGTTTGAGGGGCTTGTCGGTCTGTAAACCCACGATTTGCTCTAGTTCGCGATTGATATATCCTGCATCATGGGCAGTAATGGAAGTAGGAACCTTGGTATCGACATCAAGAACTCCCTTTTCCCGCTCTTGACGCATTAATTCTGAGACTTCTTGCCAAAGTTGCTGCGTTCTTGGGGTGACAGACTCCAAAAAGCTGCTATCCCCTGCATAGGGCGTATAGTTCTTTTGGATAAAGTCTCTGACGTTAATTTCTCGTTCCCAAACTCCTTCTGTAAAGCTTTGCCATTGATCATACATCGCTTTAATCTCCATTATTTATCGAAAGGTAGATAAAAACCTTTACTTAAATTAATTATAGATTTGTTGATATATGCAGAAAAATAAGCTGGCTATTTATTACAAAAATTAACCCCAGCATCTCACGCACCAACAAAAATAAAAAGCGTTGCAATGCAACGCTTTTTACTCTTACAGTCTATTAAGGCTTTGAGTAGTC
Organism: Oscillatoriales cyanobacterium CG2_30_44_21; assembly: GCA_001873375.1. GTDB lineage: Bacteria > Cyanobacteriota > Cyanobacteriia > Pseudanabaenales > Pseudanabaenaceae > Pseudanabaena. The sequence continues at coordinate 17,942 of MNZA01000170.1, read as the reverse complement.
CAGAGAAAGTTTTGAAAGCGCCGCTTTCAAAACTTTCTCTGGACTTTAAGTCAGTGCAAAGCGCTGTATTTACTTTGTGCGTAATTGTTCCATTTCAGCGCGTAAGCTAGAAAGTTGTTGAGTGAGTTCTTGAATCTCGTCACGCATACTGGATTTGATCTTGTCAGCAGGCTTTGTCTCGACTTTGATGGTGGTTTCTGTAGAATTGTCATAGACAGTCTTGGCGGTGGTGGTAACTGTCGTCAATCCATTTTCACTGGACTTATTTTCCCCTGTGCCATTGACCTGCTGCGCGATGAAGCTATCGACATAGCTGCGAGCTTCTGCTTCGACAGATACACCTTTATTGGCTAGATCTTGGGTAACTTCGTCAAAGCTGCGCCCTAGCATTTTTAAGTTCTCTTCCCGCTTAGCAGGGTCTTGAATTACTTCTAGTAGGGATGATGTCGCGCCGAGGGTGACATAGTAGCTTTTTTGAAATAGCTTTTCTAGATCTAGAGTTTCCATACAAATCCTGCCAATGTGTAGTTTTGTAATAGTATTCTAACCGATCAATTTCAAATCAAGAAATAGGGATGCGCGGCGAAGCCGCGCATCCCTATTTCTTGGCAAGCAAAGGAGTTTGACCCGTAAGGCTTTGAAAATAGAGAAAGCCTGCGGAAGTTAAAAATGCAAAATAGGCGATCGCCTGTCCCAAAAATAGGCGATCGCGAAATCCAAACATCGCTTTGAGAAGAATCGCAGGAAATTGATTGTCAGGAAAAACATCATGCACATCCCACACCAGATCACCTAGCAAACAGGAACTCAAACTCGCATCACTAGGTAGACAGATAGAAGTTTGGTAAAGGTTCGCATAGGCGGCGATCGCTTTGTCGAGATGCCCGATCGCGCTGACCACTAGCCCCGCCACGATCAGCAACAGGAAGATGCCCATCGCTTGAAAAAAGGCTTTGAGATTAATGCGAATACCAAATTGGAAGAGGGCGATTCCAATGGCAACAGCACCGACTAAACCTGCGATCGCACTGATAATCGGCACAATTCCTGTTTGCAATTTTGCAGAGATAAAAATCACCACCTCAAAACCTTCGCGCAATACTGCAATTAAAATCAATGCAAAAACTGCCCAGCCTGCGCTTTGTTCATTGGCGATCGCTTTGCCAATCTGACCCTCTATTTCACCTTTGAGCGCCTTGGCATTTTCAGTCATCCATACCAACATCCAACTCAACATGGCGATCGCAATAATTCCTAAAGCTCCTTTCCACAACTCTCCATAAAAAGCCGCTCCCAATGGTTCGGTATTCTCAACTTTTTGGAAGAACCAATTCAATAAGATTCCCACCAATAGACTCGCTAACAACCCTGTACCAATACCACCAAATACCCAAGGGAAGAGATTACTGCGATCGGCTTTTTTGAGATATGCCATCACAATTCCCACCACAAGAGCCGCTTCCACTCCCTCTCGCAGAGTAATCGCAAAAATCGGTAACGCTGCACTAAAGTCCATAACTAACTTTCCTTCTAAACTTTTAAGTGGCTAAGCAAACCTAGAGGTTATTTCGCCCGCGTAGCGGGCGGAATAATACCAAATAAAGAAATGGCTACGCTATTTCTTTATTTTAAAAACCATACTGGAATTGGTATAACTTCGTGGGTTGGGACTTACGCAAACCAACGCATTGTAAGGGCAATTCATGAATTGCCCTTGCAATCTAGTTTTAAGTCATTTTTGCGTAAGTCCTAACCCAAAAGTATGTTTCGTCCGCGTAGCGGACGAAACATACTTTTGGGTTTACTCCTGCCTAGCTACTTATATCAAATTAATGATTTAGCTGAAGCAGACAATCCAGATTGGTAATGCGAAAATTAAGCCGACAAAAGAAAGGGCGATCGTGCTGATTAGCAAATCGCGATCTAGGTTATACACTTCTGCCAAGATCAGCACCGACAAACCTGTGGGTGTACCAGACATCAAAGTTAAGATCAAGCGGGGATCGTCTCTCAAGCCAAAGGCGGTCGCACCTAAACCGATCGCTAATGGCACAAGTCCTACCCGTAAACCTGCGGCGATCGCCGCGGGTTTGAGGCTTTCCCATTTCTCGATTTTACCGAGACGTAACCCAACTAGGGTGAGGGCAAAGGCGATCGTAATCCAGATGCCTGTGTCGAGCGCTGACTCAATGGACTGAGGCAAGCCAATTGGACGAGTGTACCAACCGATCGCAAAAGCCCACAGACTTGGCACAGTTGCCACGTTAAGGATTAGTTTCCACCAAGGCGGCTTTACGTCACTCTTGCCGAAGTAACTAGCGATAAATACAGCAATTCCATAATTGCCAGCGACATTACTGGCGATGCTATAGAGAACTGCCCAATCGGTATAAGTGGAACTGGTTAAGGAATTGGTTAAGGTTAAGCCCACAAAACCCGTGTTACCGAGCATTGTCGCCAAAATAAAGCTTCCCAAACTAGAGCGATCGCTATCTTCGCGTTTGGCAAACTGCCAGCCAATTAGGGCAAGCAACCAACTGAGGACTAAAGTAGCGATCGCCACATAAGGAATGTAAGGTGTATCTGAGAACTCCGTATGTCTGGCTAACACAAATAGCTGTAACGGCACACCCACCCAATAGAGTCCCACGCCCAAATATTTCGATAAATTAGCAGAAGCAAATCTGGAAATAACTAATCCCACACCTGTCCATAAAACTAATGGAAAATATGCATTGGCAAGATCCCCCAAGTGGAAGACAGACCAGAAATTGAGACTATCAGTTAACAGCATTGAGAATCCACTCAGTAATACCATCAGCCAGAGTTTTAGTAAGTATCTGTTGCTGTTGGGGATCAATAATCCATTCAAATTCCACAGGATTGATCATAAAGCCTAATTCTAAAAGAACCGATGGCGCTATTGTCGGACGGGCGAGGGCAAGGTTATTCCAGAAAACTCCATAATCACGGCGATCAAGTTTTTTAACTAGATAGGTGTTGATAAAACTGGCAAAGTCTTGAGCTTGAGAATTGTACCAAAAAGCTCCAACGCCCGCCGTATTGATCGCGTCGCCATCGTCTGGAAGGGCATTGTAGTGAATACTGATTGCGAGAGTTGGTTCTTCTTGATTAATCAGGTTAACTCTCGGCTCCAGCAATACATCTGAGTCATCGGTGCGAGTCATGATTACTTTAGCACCACGCGATCGCAGTTCTGTTTCTAGGAGTTTGGAAGTAATTAGGGTGACATCCTTTTCAGGATAGCCCGTTGGTCCACGAGAGCCTAAATCTTCTTGGCTACCATGTCCTGCATCGAGCAAGATTTTAGTGCCTTGCAAAGGTGTTGTTTCTGCCGTCTGTTGAGAAATTTGCGGTGGATGTTTGAGAGCAATAATTAAATTTGTGCCTTGATAGAGAACCTTGTATCCCCACTGTTGTTTGGGTTTAAGCTGAATTTTGTAAATTACCTTGTCGGGATCTGCTTGTTCCCAATCTATTTTATTAATGATCGAATCTGGATCGATGGAAATAGTGTCAGTTTGCGCGGTGACATTGTGCAGCGTCAGTGTCAATAGGCGATCGCTTTGCACAATGGAAATTGGCACTGGCACTTCAAGAGGAATCTTTACTTCTGTCCAAATGTTATTTAGAGAATTGACAATACGCTTAGTACTAACGCTCCGCACAATTGATTTGGGAAGAGTTTCCACCTCTTCGATGGTGACAAGGCTATCTCTGACCCAGCCACCATAGTCAAACCTAAGCCAGTTCCCTTGTTTGCCTGTAATTAGAGCTTTTGTGCCTTGGGGTAAAGGCGTTAGTCGTGAGAAGTCCGTACTTGCGCCTGTCCGAGCATCAGCCGCGATCGCCTTCACATGGGCAATCTGGAATTCTTTGGGCGATAAGATTTCTAGTTTACCTTTGGCTGCTTGCTTGATCAGGCGATCTCCTTGGCGCAGTTCATACTCAGGTTTGCCCAATTGTCCTGCGACTTCAAAAGTAGTGCAACCACGAAAATAGCCTGAAGGTGACTCGGCATTGGCTTCATTGTCGCCTGTGAGTACCGAGGAGTTGGGTGGTAGTTGGACATTGCGGCGGCGGGGCAACATGGCGATGTTCTGATCCCCTACTCTGACCGAGACTGCCGTTTTGGGCGTGGCGATCGCATCAAAACAAATTCTTTCGTTAGGTTGTCTGGCAATATCAACGGCGGGAAATAACGAATCACTAATAAAGCCAAATTCTGTGGGAGGGAGGGCAATCCGCGATGCTCGGATGACTTTGACATTGATCTTTTCGGGAGGGTGATCGCCTGTTCCCTCAGCATATTCAATATTGAAATTATTTTCACCCAATTGCAGCGGCAAGCTTGGCGCAAAATGCCCCGCATCGCTGCGTTGGATTAACTTGTCATTGATGCTGACATTGCCATTTTTAGGCGCAGTACCAATAAAAAATAGGCGATCGCTAGTTGTCTGGTGTTGCAATGGTGGATAGGTGAGATGCAGCCCCTTGGGCGGGATAAATTCTTGGTTTGGGGTTTGAGCGCTAAGACTCTTGGCAGCTAGGAAGCTCAGCATCCCAATTAAAAAAATTCCGATCAATCGCCGCATAATGTCTCTCAATTATCTTTCGCCATTGCCAAGTGTAACCCAGAGATTGACTGGGGGCGCAAAGCGCCATTGCAAAACCCAAAATGAGTTGCGGCGCTTTGCGCCGCAACTCATTTCTAAAATTCCCGATCAGTTTCATAATTAGGAGAGTTCACAACAGCAATTTTAAATAATGAAAATTTTAGTCATGGGTGGCACTAGATTTATCGGTGTGTCTCTCGTCAAACAATTAGTTGCCCAAGGGCATGATGTCACCCTATTCAATCGCGGCAAAAAGCCCTCACCTGTGGCGGGACTGCGGACAATCATCGGCGATCGCACTGATCCGCAACAGCTTCAAGAAAAGCTAGGCGATGAATCTTTTGAAGTGATTTTTGATAACAATAGTCGCGAGTTGAGTGATACTCAGCCATTGGTAGAGATTTTTCGCGATCGCTTACAACATTTTGTCTACATGAGTTCGGCTGGCGTATATCTCGACAGTGATGTACTGCCCTATGCAGAAACCGATGCCACTGACCCCAAGAGTCGTCACAGTGGCAAACTCGACACCGAAGCCTATTTGCAACAGTTACGAGCCGAAACTGGATTTCCTTACACATCCATTCGTCCGACTTACATCTATGGTCCACAAAACTATAATGATGTAGAAGCTTGGTTCTTTGACCGAATCGTGCGCGATCGCCCCATTCCGATCCCAGCAAATGGCAAATTTATTACTCAACTTGGTCATGTCGAAGACCTTGCTAGCGCCATGGTCGCAGTCTTAGGAAACCAAAAAGCGATCGGTGAAATTTATAATGTGTCCGATACTCGCTATGTCACTTTTATTGGACTTGCCAAGCAATGCGCGATCGCCGCAGGCAAAGATCCTAGCCAATTAAACTTTGTGTACTACAATCCCAAAGCCTTTGACTTTGGCAAGAAAAAGGCTTTCCCCTTCCGCTTGCAGCATTTCTTCGCGACCGTTAACAAAGCTATTCAAGACCTCAACTGGCAACCAAAATACGATCTTGTTTCTGGACTAAAAACTTCCTTTGAACAAGACTATCTAGTTAGTCAACGCGGTCAAGCCGACATTGACTTTTCCACTGATGACCAAATTTTAAAATAACGAAGCACCGCCATTTCAAAAGTAAAAAGAGAGCGCTCTGCGCTCTCTTTTTACTTTCAATTAGTAACCGACATCCTGCGAGAGAACCAATTAATCGGAACAGACTTTTTAAGAATTCCTAAATAATCAATTTCAATCTGCTTAACTTTTAGCCAAAGCGCAACACAATTAGTTCCCAAGCAAGTTATCCCCAAAAACATCAAGATAAAAGTGGGAGCCATCACCACGCCAACAATATACCAACTAGCCACATGGGCAATCATTAGCGAAGCGTAGACGATCGCACTGATACTAATTGTAAAAATCTGAACAGGCGATCGCTTTAAAATTGTGAATAGAATCGTTTGGGAAGTAACAATCAAGTTGGCAGGTACAAGGAACGCACATATCGATACACAATGCGATCGCGAGAAGTTACCCAAATAATCACCAAGCACACCGATGGAATGTAAATCAGACATTCAATTAATCCTTAGATATTCCCTATCTCTTAGTTACAGCAATCTTCAATTGAGAGAGGCTTTGCGCTCATCAGTAATTGAGTAGCTGAGATAAGTAAAAACTAAAACCAGAGGTTGTTCCGCCCGCGTAGCGGGCGGAACAACCTTTTTGGTTTTTAGTTTACTTATGCCTAGCTACTTAATTACTGCCATGTATTCCCAAATTAGCATGGGAACAGTCGTAACTAAGTATTTGTAACTATTCGCAAAACTACATCCTTAAACCCCAAAAAATAAGTGGCGGCGCTTCGCGCCGCCACTTATTTTTTGGGGTTTAAGTAGGCGCAAAGCGCTGTAACTCTTAACTTTTAGGTCTTAAAATTCCAAAAACAGAAGTATAGCCATGCAAGAAAGTTGTCCCTCCCACAGGACCAATCTCTCCTGAACAGAAAAAGCCACCCAACGGAATTAAGCCAAGGTGTTTTTGTAATATTTCCGAATCAAAATTAGGCTTGTTGTATAGCCTCTCGCCCCGACCCATACAAGAAAACATCAAGGCTGCCGTAGGTGCAATATTAGGAGACTCTAGGTTCAAATGATTTAGATAATTAATCATCGCTTCTTCGAGATCTTCCGCCGAAGCCTTGCCATCGCGCAAGTGTAGCTGAATCCGTTGACCAGGACGCATCCGATCGCCAACGGCGATCGCGCCAGATCGGGGGTCAACACCAATAATATTGCGAATTAAAAAATCTCCCTGCGAAGGATTAGCCTTGAACTCATTCATGACTACGCCGATGAATAGAGAATGCTGCGCTAACTCGCGATCGCTTTGGCTCAGCCCACCCACCGTATCTTGCAATAGACTCAAGGGCGGCTTACCTTCCAAACCTAAAATCAGATTGCGTTCGCATTCAGACACCTGCAAAATCTTCCCAATGGGGCGACATCCTTGAGCCACCACTGGATCAATGGTGATGTCTCCCCATAGCGCCACACCCAAAAGTCCTGTGCGATAAAGCTTGTACTTTCCTTCTTCATAAAAGCAAAATAAAGCATTGGCTCCCATGCCGCCGCTACTCGCCAAACCGCCCACTTTGACTGCATTCGGATAAGCAAAGTCTAAACCTTGGATCAAGTCATTGATCGGAAATGAGAAGGGATCACCAACCAATACAAAATTAGGCTCCGTTGCTGGATCGACACCAGTTAAGCTTTGCCAGCGATCGGGTGAGCTATCCAAGTCAGGCAAATCGCTATCATCTAAGTGAAATATTTTCACCTCAGCATCGGGCAGATGACCGATCAGTAGGGAAATTGCGGGCTTATCCTCAAATTCTTGACCATTGCCGACAATGCCGCCGCCCGAACAACCGATTAATTTTTTGATCGGTAACTTTTCGGCTAAAAGTGGCAATAGTCGCGGATAGTCACTGGCAAACGCTGTGGAAACAAATAAAAACCCTAAATCGAGAGAGCGATCGCCAAGCAATGCCAAAACTTGCTGCGCTAAATCCTGCACCGCCGCTTCTAACGATATTTTTGTCGAAAGACTAGTAACCCAATTCATACGCCTAGCCTCGCAGTAAACTCATTTCTTAGCATTGCTCTACAAAAAAATTATTTAGGGTTACTTAGTTTACTCAATTAAGTTGAACCCTAGGATTTAGTTCTGGTGTCAAAAAGTCAGTGCCTAAGCCTAGCCAAAGTGCTGCTAAGTGTAGACCCTTAAATATTGATCTTTAATTTAATAAATCTTTAATAGTCTAAGCTTACCTTGCAGTGACGTATTAGGGACTGCGATCGCAGTAAAATGATTTGGGTAGCTAGCAATAAGTCAGTTACCAAGTTTAAGTTATATATACTTTACAAACTTTATAAATACGTTACCGATACATTTATTTAAAAGCTAATAATAAGGAGAAAACTATATGCAGGATGCAATTACCAGCCTGATTGGTGCTTACGATGCCACTGGTAAATACTTTGACCGCGATGCCATGGATACCCTCAAGTCCTACTTTGCCACAGGCAATGCTCGCCTAGCCGCCTCTTCAGCCATTACCGCCAATGCCGCTTCTTTAGTTCGCAAAGCTGGCTCGCAGCTATTTGAAGAAGTTCCTGATCTAATCCGTCCAGGCGGAAATGCATACACAACTCGCCGCTTTGCTGCCTGCTTGCGCGATATGGACTACTACCTCCGCTATGCTTCCTATGCTCTAATTGCTGGTAACAATGATGTCCTTGACGAAAGAGTTTTACAAGGCTTGCGTGAAACCTATAACTCGTTGTGCGTTCCCATTGGTCCTACAGTTCAAGGCATTCAGATTTTGAAACAACTTGTATTTGAGCAAGTTGGCGATTCTGCTGAATGGCTAGCTGCTCCCTTTGACTACATGAGCCGAGAGTTAAGCGAAAAGAATATCTAAATAAAAAAGGGTGCTTAGCACCCTTTTTTATTTAGATACAGATGTGCGTGGCGAAGCCTATTCATTCAAAAGCAAATGGCGGCGCTTCGCGCCGCCATTTGCTTTTGGGATTTTAATTTGATAAGCCTTCAAAATGATTTAAGATTGTCATCAGTCGAAACAAGCTCGATCTAGTCTAGGAGAGATTTTATATATGGCTTTAGTACCAATGCGTCTGCTGCTCGATCATGCGGCAGAAAACGGATACGGCATTCCTGCATTTAATGTCAACAACATGGAGCAGATCCAGTCGATTATGCAGGCTGCAAATGAAACCAACAGCCCTGTAATCTTGCAAGCATCTCGTGGCGCACGCAACTATGCGGGCGAAAATTTCTTACGTCACTTGATTTTGGCTGCTGCCGAAACCTATCCTCATCTGCCCATCGTGATGCACCAAGATCACGGTAACGCACCTGCAACTTGCTTCTCGGCAATTCAAAATGGCTTTACCAGTGTGATGATGGATGGCTCATTGGAAGCCGATGCCAAGACTCCTGCTAGCTACGATTACAACGTGGAAGTTACTTCTAAAGTTGTTGAAGTTGCCCATGCCTTTGGTGCAAGTGTCGAAGGTGAACTAGGTTGTTTGGGTTCCCTTGAAACTGGTAAGGGTGAAGCTGAAGATGGACATGGTTTTGATGGCGCGTTGGATCATTCGCAGCTTCTCACCGATCCTAACGAAGCTGCTGACTTTGTTGAGCGCACTCAAGTTGATGCTCTGGCAGTTGCGATCGGTACTAGCCACGGTGCTTACAAGTTTACTCGCAAGCCTACTGGCGAAATCCTTGCCATCAGCCGCATCGAAGAAATTCACAATCGCTTGCCCAACACCCACTTGGTCATGCATGGTTCTTCTTCAGTTCCTGAAGATTTGCTGGCTTTGATTAATGAGTACGGCGGCGCTATTCCTGAAACCTACGGTGTACCTGTTGAAGAAATTCAAAAGGGTATTAAGTGTGGTGTGCGTAAGGTTAACATCGACACTGACTGCCGCTTGGCAATTACGGCGGCTGTTCGTGAAGCATTGTTTAAGGCTCCTAAGGAGTTTGACCCTCGCCACTTCTTGAAGCCTTCGATCAAGTATATGCAAAAGGTATGTGCCGATCGCTATGTGCAGTTTGAGTCGGCTGGTCAAGCAAGCAAGATCAAGCAAGTTAGCATTTATGACTTTGTTGGTAAGTATGCTAAGGGCGAACTGAAGCAAGTTAGCCGCGAAGCTGTCAAAGCATAATCAATACTAATTTCTAAGCAATAAATAAGGGGCGTTGTACGCCCCTTATTTATTGGCAAGTGGCGGCGCATTGCGCAATTCTGATTTGTACTCAATCAAAGTTTTTCTATGACTTTCTCTTTATTTTCCGCGGCTGAGCCAAGTAAAGCTAGTCCAGTTAAGAAACCAAAGCTTTTGGTGGTTGATGATGAACAGGACAATCTGGATTTGCTATATCGCACTTTTCGCCGCGACTTTACGATATTCCGCGCCGATAGTGGCTTTAAAGCATTAGAAATCCTCGCGAACGAAGGTGAGATGGCAGCGATTATTTCCGATCAGCGAATGCCCGAAATGAAGGGTACGGAATTCTTAAGTCGCACTGTTTCCGATTTCCCCGATACGATGCGAATTGTGCTAACGGGATACACGGATATTGCCGATTTGATTGAGGCGATTAATTCAGGGCAAGTCCACAAGTACATCACTAAGCCTTGGGAGCCAGAGCAGTTAAAGTCAATCATCTCGGAAGCAACTCAAAGCTACGACTTGCTCAAGCAAAGATCGGAAGAATTACGCCGATCGCAAGCTCAAAACCATCTCCTCGCTGTAATTGTAGAGATCGCCCAGAGATCCAACCAGCTAGCTGATAGCGTATTGCCGCTTGCTAATGCTTTTTGGCAAAATTTTGAGGCGGACGCGGTGGTGTTTCAGCTTGTGGAAAATAATCTTTTTACAGATATCCAAGCTATATGTGGCAATGGAGTTGGGAATTTGTCTGATGATCCGCAGTCTCTCCAAGCGATCGCCTTGGCAAAATCGCAAATTAATTTTGATGTGGGTCAAGATCAATCTTTGCGGACGAGTTTAGCGATCGCAATTGTGTTTAGGGAAAAGGTACTAGGGGTTTTGTCAATGCGCTGGCAAAGAGCTAATGCGGTTAGCTTAAAAGATGTAGCCGCGATTCAACAATGCGCTGATGAAGTGGCGATCGCCTTGACCTGTATTGTTTGCGTTGCCTAGAATGGCGGCGCAAAGCGCCGCCATTCTTAATTAATTGCTTAGAAGCGCTTCCACAAACTCATAACTCGAGAATGGACGCAAATCTTCGATCCCTTCACCAGCACCGATAAAGCGAATCGGTAAGCCCAGTTGTTGCACTACTGCGATCGCCACACCACCTTTGGCAGTGCCATCAAGCTTTGTCAAAATCACACCTGTGATCCCTGCGGATTGGGCAAAGACCTCAGCTTGTTTGAGTCCATTCTGCCCAAGGGTGGAGTCAAGTACTAGCAACGACTCAATTTTGGCATCGGCAGACTTTTTGTCCACGATGCGGCGAATTTTGCTAAGTTCTTCCATCAAGTTCTTCTTATTTTGTAAGCGTCCTGCTGTATCGACTAGCAGCAGTTCTGTACCTCTAGCTTGAGCGGCGCTGATCGCATCAAAAACCACTGCCGCAGGATCGGCATTTTGAGCAGGGTTACAAATTACATCCACATTAGAACGCAATCCCCAACTCTTGACCTGTTCGACCGCCGCCGCCCGAAAAGTATCGGCAGCAGCAATCAGGGTTTTGTAACCAGACTTAACGCTTAAGTGGGACAGCTTACCGATAGTCGTGGTTTTGCCTGCTCCATTTACGCCTGTAATTAACCAGATATTTAGTTGGTTCTTTTCAGGAATCAACATGGGGATTGGTTGATCACCTTTAGCCGTAGCAACATCGAGCATTTCTCGCAAAATTTGTTTGAGGTAGGCGATCGCCTCTTCAGGTGGCAATACTTCGGCGCGAAGTTTGGCTTGCAGCTTAGAAATAATCTGGTCAGTGGCTTTCACGCCCACATCCGCCTGTAAGAGCAAAGCTTCGATATCGTCAACAGCTTCGGCACTGAGAGGCCCTTGACCGACAATAGATTTAAGCTGATTGACCAGAGATAAGCGGGTTTTGTCTAAGCCTTGGCGGAGACGGTTTAGCCATGTAATTTCTTCGGCAGATATTTCTTCGGGACGGCGACCTTGAGACGCAAGCACTTCGGCTGACCAGATAAAGTCATCATCAAATTTGATCGTGGCTTTACGGCGTGGAGCAGGCTTGACTTCTGGCACTGGTTCAATGATTGCGGTGGCTTCAAGGGCAGCAATACGAGCAAGGCGATCGCTTTCCGACTGCATCCAAAAAGGCACTGATTCGGATGCATCAGGAGCGTTTTCTAACGGAGCTAGGATAGCCTCTACTTCAACTTCATTAACTTCTATTGCCGCAGTTTGTATTTCTTCAGGTATAGTTTCGGCAACAGTTTCTAAATCTAAATTCTGTACAACAATTTCAGGATCAGCAATTTCTACAATTTCAACCTGAAATGGAGCATCACTTTCAGTAATTTGAACTTCTGATTCAATGATTTCTGGTTGAGGTGTTTCTGCTTCCGTAACTACCACATCCTCAATGACTTGAGGCTCTGGCTCGATAATTTCCGCCTGTTGCTGCACATTGGCATAAGCAGCTTTTGCCCAATTTAATAAATCTTGAGATGCGGGCGATGGCGTAGGTATGGGGTCGGGTACTTCTACTTCAGTCGGGACTGGCTCCACAGATTGATTATTGGGATCTTTGTCATCATCAAACTTGCGCCGAAACCAGTTAAACACCATACCAATACCCTCGTAAAAGGTCTCAATCTATACCAAAGTCCAAGTGTAGCGCTTTTTTAAGACTTAGGCATTGCCTGCATTAAGTTCAGATCGCGGCGGTTTAACGAAATTATTAAGGATTGGGGCGCGGCACAATTCTTTAAATGGGTAAGTACTATTTTTTAGTACTATGTTTGTAGCCGTTTACTCAAAAATATCTATGGCAATTGAGACAGACCTTACTGATCCAAATTCTCTGGCTCTCTGGCACACTCTCAGTGCTGACGAAGCGATCGCATTACTCCATAGTGATTCCCAATCTGGAATTAACGAACAAGAAGTGTCAGTCCGTCTTGCTCAGTACGGAGCTAACGAATTAGTAGAGAAGGCTGGGCGAGCGCCGATTCAGATCTTCATCGATCAATTTACTAACATCATGTTGATCATGCTGATGGCGGTCGCCGTTGTCTCAGCAGTCCTCGATATTAGGGACGGCGAATTTCCTAAAGATGCGATCGCAATTACCTCGATCGTTCTCCTCAATGGCATTCTTGGCTATATGCAAGAGAGTAACGCCGAAAAAGCGCTGGCGGCGCTCAAAAGAATGTCCTCTCCCACAGTGCGCGTTGTGCGCGATGGCAACATTATTGAAATTAGTGGCAAAGAGCTAGTACCTGGGGATGTGATGCTTTTGGAGGCAGGTGTGCAAATTGCCGCCGATGGCAGATTACTCGATGAGCAGCATCTCCAAGTCCGCGAGTCGGCACTCACAGGAGAATCAGAAGCCGTTAGTAAAAATGCTGACTGTCTTTTAGACCTAGAGGCAAGCTTAGGCGATCGCCTCAATTGTGTTTATCAAGGCACAGAGGTGGTGCAGGGACGAGCCAAAGTCTTAGTTACCAAAACAGGCATGGCAACTGAACTGGGCAAAATTGCAGTTCTGATCCAGAACGTTGAAACAGAAGACACGCCCCTCCAGCAGAGAATGTCCCAACTGGGCAATGTGCTAGTTTACGGTTCGCTGGCTTTAGTTGTGCTAGTTGTAGTGATCGGCTTATTAAACAAAGGTGACTTTGGAGACCTGCTCAAAACGTCTCTAAGTATGGCAGTTGCCGTTGTTCCTGAAGGTCTACCTGCGGTTGTTACCGTCACCCTTGCCCTTGGCACTCAGCGTATGGTCAAGCGCCATGCTCTGATTCGCCGTTTACCTGCTGTCGAGACTCTTGGCTCTGTGACCACAATCTGCTCTGACAAAACAGGCACATTAACCCAAAACAAAATGGTCGTGCAGAGTATTCGCACAGGTCTGCACTCGTTACAAGTTACAGGTAAGGGATACGAGCCATCGGGCGAGTTTAATGTCGTCAGTAGTGGGTTAGAGACTACTCATCTAGAAGTGGGAAGTATTCCTGAAGTCCAGCAACTATTAATGGCTTGCGTATTTTGTAACGACTCCATCTTGCAGCAAAAAGATGGCGAATGGATCATCATCGGTGATCCTACCGAAGGGTCTCTCATCGTTTTGGCTAGCAAAGGTGGTTGCGATTTCTCAGAATGGCAGCATCGGATGCCCCGCGTCTCCGAAATCCCATTCTCCTCGGAACGTAAACGCATGAGCGTATTGGTCAAGGGTGAGCATGGCGGCAGCGTGATGTTTTGTAAGGGTTCACCAGAGCTAACCTTGGAATGCTGCACCCATATTCAGATTGGCGATCAAGTTCATGGCATCAGTGACGAGCAACGTCACCATGTTTTAGAACAAAACAATGATCTGGCTAGTCGTGGGCTGCGAGTGCTGGGTTTTGCCTATCGCAACTTTGGTGACGCATCCGAAGGCAGTCTGACTGAAAAAGACGAAAGCAATCTCATTTGGGTTGGCTTAGTGGGGATGTTTGATGCACCTCGCCCCGAAGTGCGCGAGGCAGTCAAACAATGTCGTGCGGCGGGAATTCGCCCGATCATGATTACAGGGGATCACCAACTTACAGCTAAGGCGATCGCTGAAGATCTAGGGATTGTCCGCTCAGGCGATCGCGTCCTCACGGGTAAAGAACTAGAGCGCATGACCAGTCAGGATCTAGATCGTGAAGTGAGTGAGGTTAGCGTCTATGCCAGGGTATCGCCAGAGCATAAGCTGCGGATTGTGCAAGCTTTGCAAAGACAACATCAATTTGTGGCGATGACAGGCGATGGCGTTAATGATGCGCCTGCGCTCAAGCAAGCCGACATTGGGATCGCCATGGGGATCACTGGTACGGACGTGTCCAAAGAAGCTAGTGACATGATTTTGCTAGATGACAACTTTGCCACGATTGTCGCCGCCACCGAGGAAGGGCGCGTTGTTTACACAAATATCCGCCGCTTTATTAAGTACATTCTCGGCAGTAATATCGGCGAAGTCATCACGATCGCCACAGCACCCATGTTGAGCCTAGCTGTTCCCCTCGCCCCCTTGCAAATCTTATGGATGAATCTGGTTACTGATGGCTTGCCTGCACTAGCCCTCGCCGTGGAACCTGCTGAACCGAATGTGATGCAAAGACCTCCCTTTGACCCGCGCGAAAATATCTTTGCAAGGGGTATGGGGGCTTATATGGTCAGAATTGGCATAGTTCTAGCAATTATCACTATCTCTCTAATGGTTTGGGCAGAAGGTTATACCAAAGCTAATACTTTTGGCGGTTTATATGACCCTGAACGCTGGGCAACAATGGTCTTTACGACTCTTTGTATTGCTCAAATGGGTCATGCGATCGCGATCCGCTCCAATACCCAACTCACGATTGAACTAGACCCAAGGACTAACCCCTATGTCTGGGGATCGGTGATTATGACCACGGTTCTACAACTAGGGCTGATTTATATCGAGCCTCTGCGCCGTTTCTTTGGTACACATTTACTCAGACCAGAAGAACTAGCCGTTTGTTTTGGCTTCAGTGCGCTCATGTTTGTCTGGATCGAATTAGAGAAATTGGTATTTCGTTGGTGGGCTTGGCAGCGTAAATCCTAAATAACAATGGCGGCGCGAAAGCGCCGCCATTGTTATTTTGAGAGAATTATAGAGGCGATACTTTGCGCCACCTCACTCTATTGCAGTTTCGACAAAAGTGGCGATCGCCATACCAGATAACGATGTGAGCCAAAAATTAATCGCCAAGTCAGCTATTAAAAGTATGATAGGCTACAAATTGGGGTAGCGATTCAAGTGTATTAAAGTTCAAGAATCAGTGGAGGAGTTAATTTGAAAAAGGTTGAAGCAATCATTCGTCCGTTTAAGCTTGACGAAGTCAAAATTGCTCTGGTAAATGCTGGCGTAGTCGGTATGACAGTATCAGAAGTTCGCGGTTTTGGTCGTCAAAAGGGACAAACAGAGCGCTATCGCGGCTCTGAGTACACTGTTGAGTTTCTTCAAAAGCTCAAGATTGAAATTGTCATCGAAGATGATCAAGTTGACATGGTGGTGGACAAAGTGATCACTGCGGCTCGTACTGGCGAGATTGGTGACGGTAAGATTTTCGTGTCTCCTGTAGAACGAATTATCCGTATCCGTACTGGTGAAAAAGATTTAGAAGCAGTTTAAATCTTTAAAATGCAGCAAAGGGAGTCAAAGCTAAGCTTTGACTCCCTTTCGCTGTGTATAGAGGCTAATTTGCAGCGCATTGCGCTGCAAATTAGCTTCCCTTAAACAGCCGTTAAAATCGCCTCGACAATCTGAGCGATCGCTGCTCCCAAAATTGCCACTGTTAGATACCTGCCCATCATCGGATTTTTACCCAAAGAATCATCATTTTTACATCCTGTCAGAAATAGCGACCAAGCCTGTGTGGCATTGATCTTCTGAAATTTATTAAAACTAGCTGTAAAAATTAAGCGCATTATTATTTAATCTCGCGATCTAATTTCTTAAAAACTTATTTCAAAATTGTAACAAAAATTAACAAAGCCTTAAAAATAATGGCGGCGCACAGCGCCGCCATTATTTTTAAGGCTTTTAGATCCCTGCGTACCACTCGTAACTCAAATCTTCCCAATAGCCGCGCTTTTGACCCAATTCACTCCTTAATTCAATTCTCGTCACCCATTTACTGAGCTTATAGCCCAGCTTGATAGGAGATGCAAGACGTAAAGGCGCTCCATACTCAGGCGTGAGATCTTGACCATTTTTTTGATAAGCCATCAGGGTTTGCGGATGCAAAGCTGAGTCAATATCCCAACTTTCGTAATAGCCATCTGCTGAATAGAAATACACATACTTAGCTTTATTAGATGGTTTCGCGATCGCCACTAGATCTCGCAATCGCACCCCGCCCCATTGTACGATCGCTGCCCACCCTTCCACACAGACATGACGAATCACCATATCGACAAAGGGTAAATCTTTTAAATCTTGCGTACTGAGACTAAGCGGCTGATTGACCTCACCATCAATGGTTAGGCGATAGGCTAACTGATCAATCGCAGGAGTGCCACGGAAGCTATTCACAATTAGTTTGTCAGGCTCAATCGCACTAATTGGAAACTCTGGCACAGGCTGCTGCGGTTTAAAAATCAAGGACTCGACTTGTTGATTTAACGGTTCCGACAAACCGCCCACGACCGATTCAGCAAGACTACCAAAGCCAATCGTCAGCAATCCCGCACCAGCTAGGGTCAAAAAACGGCGGCGGGGTAATAAGTCCGTGTCATCTAAATCAGGATCTAAATTTGGATCTGGAGTATTTTGTGGTGACATGGTTAATTATCCGTCCAAAACATAGAGTCAACTAGGCGATCGCCACCAACCTGACGACCCAACTGTGAGTGAATTGTGGCTAGGGCGATCGTAATCGGCACAGTCATAAAATGAGTAATTCGCAGAGCATCCCAACCACCAAAGCTATCGACAATCCAGTAAAACTGAGCAGGTTTATACATTCCTATTCCTGAATAAATTGCCAACAAGAGAAATGGGATAAACGATGTGTAAACTAGCCGATGCCACGCATAATTTTTGCGCTTCTGGTTTTGACTCACTATCAAAGCTCTGACATCCTTGGCACTGACATAGCGATGTTGCCAACGTTTAGTCACTAATACATAGGCTCCATACCAAAGTAAATTTAAAGCAAAAATCCACATGGTTGCAAAGTGCCAATGTCTACCACCCGCTAGCCAGCCCCCTAGACCAAAAATTGCGGGAATATGGATTCCGCCGCGTCCACCAAATACAGGGTTCGCATTGTAAATCTGCAACCCGCTCGTAATCATCAAAAATAAACTAACAAAACTCACCCAGTGAAACACCTTTGCGGCGGGAGTTTGCCTTGGCTTTGGACTTTGAGAAAGCGATCGCATTGCTATTACCAAAACTATTTACACAAATCTAGCAGTTATCTAGCTTTCGCTGCCTGTAATACCAGATAAAGAATGGCGTAGCCATTTTTTATTTAAAAACTCCAGAAGGGAGTGGCGGCGCAA
>MNZA01000027.1 GCA_001873375.1 Oscillatoriales cyanobacterium CG2_30_44_21 | reverse complement strand
ATTTCCGAGATGATTACTTTGTAGCCCTGCGATTCACAAAAACGGGTATACATCCGCAATAGCATCTCTGTCCAGTCTTGGGAGTCTGTGCCTCCCGCCCCTGCATTGATGGTTAGCACCGCGTCATATTTATCGTAAGTCCCTGATAGCAATTGCTCCAAGTCCCATCGATCTAGCTCTTGCAATATTTGATCGAGGCTTTGCTTGGCTTCATCGGTGAGGGATTGGTCATGCTCAAGGGCAAGTAATTCGGCGATCGCCTCCAAATTGGCGATCGCTTGCCACCAATGATCAAATTTTTCGATGTAAGACTTATAGGAATCAAGTTCCCGCATGGTCTTTTGGGCTTGGTCACTATTTTCCCAAAATTCGGGTTGAGCTGCCGTCTGCTCTAGGTCTTTGACTTTTGCGGCGATCGCGGGTAAGTCAAAGATATTCCTGAGCGTTGCTCAGGCGTTGCGACAGGTGTTGGGTCTGACGGGAAATGTCACTAACTTCCACAAAAATATTTCTCCAAATTATCTAAACTCAAACCCAAGTATTGAATAGCGGCGCTTCGCGCCGCTATTCAATACTTGGGTTTGAGTTTAGATAATTTGGAGAAATATTTTTGTGGAAGTTAGTGACATTTCCCGTCAGACCCAACACCTGTCGCAACGCCTGAGCAACGCTCAGGAATATCTTTGACTTACCCGCGATCGCCGCAAAAGTCAAAGACCTAGAGCAGACGGCAGCTCAACCCGAATTTTGGGAAAATAGTGACCAAGCCCAAAAGACCATGCGGGAACTTGATTCCTATAAGTCTTACATCGAAAAATTTGATCATTGGTGGCAAGCGATCGCCAATTTGGAGGCGATCGCCGAATTACTTGCCCTTGAGCATGACCAATCCCTCACCGATGAAGCCAAGCAAAGCCTCGATCAAATATTGCAAGAGCTAGATCGATGGGACTTGGAGCAATTGCTATCAGGGACTTACGATAAATATGACGCGGTGCTAACCATCAATGCAGGGGCGGGAGGCACAGACTCCCAAGACTGGACAGAGATGCTATTGCGGATGTATACCCGTTTTTGTGAATCGCAGGGCTACAAAGTAATCATCTCGGAAATATCCGAAGGCGAAGAGGCGGGAATTAAATCAGTAACGTTGCTAGTCTATGGTCGCTATGCCTATGGCTACCTTGCACCCGAAAAAGGAACCCATCGCCTAGTCAGAATTTCGCCTTTCAATGCCAATGATAAGCGCCAAACCAGTTTTGCAGGCGTGGAAATAATGCCATTGTTACAAGAAGACGTGAACTTAGAGATCGATCCCAAGGATCTAGAAATCACCACCACGCGGGCAGGGGGCAAAGGTGGGCAGAATGTAAATAAAGTCGAAACTGCGGTGAGAATTACCCATTTACCCACAGGAATTTCGGTGCGCTGTACTCAAGAGCGATCGCAATTACAAAACAAAGAAACGGCAATGCGCTTGCTCAAGGCAAAGTTATTAATCATTGCCCAAGAACAACGCGCCCAAAAAATTGCCGACATTCGCGGTGACATGGTAGAAGCCGCTTGGGGAAACCAAATCCGCAATTATGTGTTCCATCCTTATCAATTGGTTAAGGACTTACGCACAGGCGAAGAAACCACCAATATCCAAAGTGTGATGGATGGCGAATTGGAGCCATTTATTCAGGCTTACTTGAGGCAACAAAATCAGCCCATTTAAGTCAGTGTTATTTACCTAGCAAGCCCAGTTAACAAGCTATTGGTGCGACGCAATTAAATATAAAACCCCAAAAGCTGTAGCGCACGCGCAGCGTGCGCTACAGCTTTTGGGGCTGGTTTTTAGTTATGCCCCACCACTAGCTTGTTAAGGGATTACAGCTACGTCCCTAGTGTTTTTGGCAAACAATGGCAAGCAAAATTATGAATCTGAGGCAGACCAATCATTTTAAAGATCCCCTTAACCTAATCAAGAACCAAATTTTTGATGGCGTGACCAATTCACAGCACCAAAATTCACAGCATCAAAAATTATTTTCTACGCACAGATGTATCTGGGGCTGTTTGAGCCTACTGCTCACCCTAACTGGCGAACCGATGATCACAGGCGATCGCATGGCGGCATTTGCCCAAACTGCCCCTGCCTCACCCACCCTGATGCAGTTAAATAACATTCTCAACCAAACTGTATTTGGCAATGATCAGATTACGCGGTACGCAGCGGCGGTCAAAGCGATCGAAATTAAGCGCTTGGAGATCTTTAAGGCTGCCAAAAAAAATCCCAACTGGAATAGTGTGGCAAGTCTCGCCGAGTCACAGCAGATCATGGTGTGTGACCTATCCCAACAGCCAGATTTTTTGCAGGATCTTTGTGAGCAGTTACGCAGCTTTACTGAAGACGAAATTCGCCGTTACGGATTTACCAATAAGGACTTTAATCAAATTACGCGCCAGCAGAGGCAAGATGCCAGCTTGCGAAGTTTAATCCAGTCTCGACAACTGCAAATGAAAAACGACAAATAAAAAAGTAGCATTGCCGCGATGCGGCAATGCTACTTTTTTATTTGTCATTATTGGCTTTATGGCTGTCGCCACTCCTCTTCTAGTTTTCAATACCCAAAAAGGCTTATTCTCCCGCTTTGCGGGAGAATAAGCCTTTTTGGGTTCTGGTTTTTATAAAGCCCGCTCACTTAGCCGCTAATTATTAATATAAATTTGCAGAAAAGACCGAAATCGTCTATAAGAGACAAGGCAAAATTGAATATAGCTAGCTGTCGTCAGTGTTAGAACATACAGCGCTTTGCGCCGCAAATCTCCGTGAGAGATTCTTGTTCTACTGCAAATGACCATAGCCATAATTATTTTGGTCTGTGCTATTGACAATGGACACTATCAGTCTATAATCCCTCCATTGTTTAGTATGCCCAGTGCTACAAAAGCTACAAAACTCGTAAAGACACGCTTATGTTCGGCTTAAAGTTTGGCGGAAAGTCTAAAAAAGGCATCGGAATTGAAATAACTTCCGAGAAAGTTAACTTAGTGCAATTGCGCCGCAAAGGTCCGTCTTCCTACAAGCTGGTGACATACGGGAGTATCGAGCTGCCTGAAGGAACGGTTGAAGAAGGGCGCATTCTCGATCCTGTAGCACTGGGAGAAATCATTCGCAGTTTGCTATCAGAGAAGAAAGTAAAGATAAAGCAAGTGGCAACCGCCCTACCTGGGCGAGAGACAGTCAGTCGGTTGATTCGCTTACCTGCGGAAATTCCTGATGTGGAACTACGCGAAATGGTACTCAATCAAGAAGCTAGCCTGTACTTGCCTTTTCCCCGTGAAGACGCGGATGTGGATTATCAAAAATTGGGCACAGCCCTTGATGACGATGGCATTGAGCGTATCGAAATTTTGATGGTAGCCACGCCCAAGGAGGTAACTGATAGTTATATCAATGCCCTTGAGATTGCTCAGCTAAAGGTGGATATCGTGGAAATTAGTAGCTTCTCTCTAATCCGCGCCATGAAGAACGAACTATCGAGGTTTAGTACCCTAGCGGAAGCAGTAGCGATCGTGGATATTGAATATGAATCGACGGAAATTACGGTAGCGGTGGATGGAGTTCCCCAGTTTTCGCGTACTTTTCCCATCGGCACAGTCCAGATCCAAAATGCTCAACTGCGGGCAATCAACTTGCCGCCCCGTCAGACTACTGATATGGAGATGCTTAGTTCTACAAATGTGCCAGTTCAGTCGATGGATACGGCGGCTCTGGGTGGCGGTAACAGCCCAGGCGATGCCGCAATTATGAGAGTAGTGGGCGACCTATCCGATGAATTGCGCCGCTCCATTGACTTTTATACTAGTCAATCTCCTGGCTCAGACGTGGTGCAACTGCTGATTGCAGGACCTGGAGCCTGTATCGGTCAATTAAATGAGTTCTTTAGTCAAAGGTTAGGGATTGCCGCTATGGCAGTTGACCCCCTTACGGCTGTGGGTGTAACCGTTGATGGAGAAATACCCATCCAAGAAAGAATGGCTTTGTCTGTAGTTCTGGGTCTGGGTTTGAGGGAAGTTTAAACAATATGTATACACTTGACATTAACTTTTTAAGCGATCGCATTGCGGAACAGGCGCAAGCGGAGGCAAGACCGCCGATCGCTGATTCACAATTTTTGATCTATGGCGGTGCGGTAGCTGTGGCAGCACTGGCGATCATTGGCGGCGCTTGGTTTATTCTCAATGGAGCCAATGAAGGCATCCAGACAGAAATATCAAAGCTGACCGCCGAAGAGACCAATTTAAAAGGAAAAATAGCCACTCTGACAGCACAAGAGGCTGAATTGAAAGGCATTGAAGATAGAACGAATGGACTGGTGAGCTTGTTTGTCGGTAACTTACCCGCTAGCGCTCTATCGGACGAGATTAGAAACCGCACCCCCATTACTGTACAAGTAGAATCGATTACACAAGCGACGGCTGCTGCTCCCGCTACAGGATCAACGATCACGCTCAATGGTAAGGCGACTAGCTATAACGAATTGAATGACTTTTTGCTATTGCTAAAGTCTTCTCCTCTGCTAGATGGAACTCGTACAAAATTAGTCACATCGACCTTACAACAAGCCACAAATGACGCTAATTTTACTTTAGTTAATTTTCAAGTGGAGACGGCAACTACGACCAAGAGTCCTGCCGAAATACTGCCTGAACTGCAAAAGAAAGGTGCTGACGGACTAGTGGCGCGGATCAATTTATTAAAGCAACAAGGAGTGATTAAATAATGGCAAATATGGGAACAGCTTCAGGGCTTGAAGATGGTTCAGCAGGTGGCATTACTCTTTTTGGAGTCACTCTCACTTCCAAGATATTAGGTATATTGATCGGTGTTGGTGGCATCGGCTTGGCGGGATATGCAGCAGCTACCTATGTTCTCCCCATTTTGGAACAGGTGCAGACTGGTCAAGCAAATATCGAAACTAAGAGATCGGGTGTGTCAGGACTGAGAGGTCAGATAGAAAGCAAGGGTAATGTTTTAGAAAAAATTGAGGCGGCAAAGCAGAAAAATAATTTTGTGCTGACTTTGTTACCTAGCGTGGACAATGTCGATACATTGATTCGCGACATTCAAGAACAGATCCCTAAGACGATTGTGATTGCCTTACCGCCCGACTTTTCCTATGAGTTAGCAGGAACCTTGAGAAATTTTCAGCCCTTACCTCCAGTTAAAGGCGATCAGTACGACACTTACACTTTTAATGTGGGTTTTGATGGCAAGTTTGAGGATGTACTTGGCACAATCCAAAAGATTGAGCGGTTAAAACCTCTGTTGATCGTTAAAGATTTAAAGCTAACTAAAAAAGTTTTACCAACTACTAGCTTTAAGTTTTCCCGCCCGATCGCGGCGGGTAAGGAAAAAGAAATCCTTGATAGTTTGCCACCTCTAATTGGCGCAGACTTTACGTTGCAGGCTTTTGTGCCTAAGTCAGAAGAAGAATTAAAGGCTGCTGCGGCCGCTGCCGCCACGCCACCAAAATAGTTGTCAGTGTAACAAGGGGCTGAAGCCCCTTGCCTGAGTGGGGCTATTATTTTTTTGATTTTAAATTGACAAACTGTGGTATAATCTCGCACCATAATCGCGTCAATTTTGCCTTGGTTTTATTGTCTGTTTAGGGCATCTTGTCAAGCTAATTACCAAGATTTAAGAGTATGCGTTCCATTGAGGAACCAGAGGAGTGTAATTTTATGAATGCTAAGAAGTTAAATCAAAATCTGGGTGCGAAGTCCCTAGCTTGCTGGTTCCTGATGGCGGTGAGCTATCCGCAGGTGCTAGCACTGCAAGCGCAAACCCAAACCCCGATCGCCACAAGTCAGTCCGATGTGGCAACAGTGGCGAGTCGGATTACGGATATCAATACGAGTGTGGCGGGCGATCGCCTCAATCTCAAAATTGACTTTGCCAGTAGCGATCGCCCGCAGGTGACTTATACGCGCCAAGGTAAGGCTTGGGTGGCGCTACTTAATGGCGCACAGTTACAGTTAGGCAATGGTAATGCCAGCTTTATGCAAGCAAATCCTGTGGCTGGGGTCAGTGCGATCGAGGCGACTCAGTATGCACCAAATAAGGTGCGGATTCGGGTCACGGCTAACAATCCTGAAATGTTTAAGGATGCGGTCAAGCGTCAAGATAGCGCTGATGGTTTGGTGTTCAGTTTAGAGATGGTGCCAAATGTGGCGACTGCCAATACTCTAACTTCGGCGAGTGCGCCTGAAGCTGGTGTAGCAAATCGCCAAAATGATACGGATCGGGTGTTGATTGCCCAAAGTAATACCAATAACTCTGTGGCACAACCTTTGTTTGAGCCAAAGGTAACGATTACTGACCCTACTGGCAAAACTCGCCCTGCTCAATCC
The DNA here is from genome assembly GCA_001873375.1 of Oscillatoriales cyanobacterium CG2_30_44_21. GTDB lineage: Bacteria > Cyanobacteriota > Cyanobacteriia > Pseudanabaenales > Pseudanabaenaceae > Pseudanabaena. The sequence continues at coordinate 5,715 of MNZA01000027.1, read as the reverse complement.
GTTGCTCAAAATACAACTCCGCCCCCTGTTGCTAATCCTGTAGCACCCAGATTGCCAGGGCGTGTGCCTGGGGTCGTACCTCCATTCCGTCAGTTAAGGACTCCGCCTGTGGGTGATATTGCGACAACGGTTACAAAGTTGCGTGCAGACATTGTAGATCTAGGTACGGCGGAGCGTGTGCCAAGAATTACGCTTAAAGAGGCTCCTGCGATCGAGGTTTTGACTTTAATTGGTCGTGTTGCAGGCTTGAGTGTTGTTTCTGCGGAAGCTCCTTCTCAACCAGGCGTGGCGGCAGCTCCTGTTGTGGCTGGTTCAGCTACAGGACTAAAGCAACCTGTAAGCTTGTCGATTGAGAATGAAACTGCTCAGGATGTTTTCAACAATGTATTGCGAATTACTGGGCTAGAAGCAAACCGCATCGGTCAAACAATTTTTGTGGCGACAAAGCTTCCTGTAACTCTCAAGAATTTAGTTACTAAGAGCTATCGACTCAATCAAATTACAACTGGTGAAGCTTCTGCTTATTTGATTGGTTTGGGCGCTTCTCGCGTAGTCACTCGTCAAAGACCAATTCCTGGAGTGCAAACTGCTCAGATTGGTACTGCTGCTCAGACTATTGTTAACATTACAACCGAAGCTGTACCGACATTAGAAACAGTCTCAATTACTGCTGAGTCTGGAGCAACTCCTTTACTGAGAGGTTTGCAAGTAATCGCTGAAGAACGATCTAACTCTATAACTTTGATTGGTACTCCGCGACAAGTGGAATATGCCGAAGCTCAAGTCGCAAGACTGGATCTGCGTAAGCGTCAGGTAATGGTCAATGTGAGAGTTCTTGAGCTTACTATCAATAATGGTCAGACCTTAACAGGTTTTCTTACTTCAGCTGGTGGAAACCCTACCATTACGCAGGGAATTGATTTTAATGCAACTCCTCCGAATAGTAATGGTATTGCTATTACTTTCGATAGTACACAGCCTTTATCTTTGCCATCATCTATCTTTGCATCTCTTCAAGCATCAATTGCAAATGGTAATGCAAAGGTAATTACAGATCCTAATTTGACTGTACAAGAGGGAGAAACCGCAACAATTGCTCTAACAGATCAAGTTGTTAATAATGTCACCACTACAGTCACGCCTCCCACACCTCCTGCGACACTATCCACAACTACAACTACAGCTACCTTTGCTCAAGTTGGCTTAACTTTATCCATCAATATTGAGAAGATTGATGATAATGGTTTTATTAATTTGTCAGTTTCACCTAGAATTTCTACGCCTCTAGAAACAACACTTGTTGGGCTTAATCTAATAACTCCAGTCTCTGAAAGAGTCTTAAACTCTGGGCGAATTCGCCTTAGAGATGCACAGACACTCGTGCTTTCAGGAGTTATTCGCGATTCAGATTCTGAGACTGTAAGTAAAGTTCCTCTTCTCGGAGACCTGCCAATTATAGGAGCCTTATTTAGAAGCACTAGCTCAGTCAATAGACGAAGTGAAGTAATCATTATTGTCACTCCGCGTATTATTGATGATAGCCAAGATGCAAATTGGGGCTATACCTACCAACCAGGAGCAGAGGTTCAAAAGATTCTAGATAGCAATCAAATCAAGCCTCAATAGGCTTGCCCCATTCCGTTAATTTTTACACTCCCATTCAAAAGGCTTGGAAATACTTCCAAGCCTTTTTTTGATGAAAAATACTGATTAAGTAGCTAGGCATAAGCAACCTAAAAACCAAGAACGTTGTTCCGCTCGCTACGCGGGCGGAACAACGTCTGGTTTTGGGTTTTAACTATGTTGAGCTACTTAAAAGTGTGACTACAATATTTGTGAATTGAAAAGCAAACCCAGTATGGATTACCAAACTAGCAAAGTATCTCATCGTTACAGTCTATTGATGCTTTGAGAGGTACAGAGAGAACTTTGATTATCGGCGCTTCGCGTCGATAATCAAAGTTCTCTCTGGATTTTAAGTCAGCGCAAAGCGCAGTACAGTACTAATCATTGGTGGGTAATTGATTGAGTAGCATCCAGTACAAGCCAACTTGTCGAGATATTTCTACAAACTGATGAAAGTCTAGGGGTTTGACGATGTAGCTGTTAACACCTAAGTCGTAACAAGCTTTGAGATCTCTGTTTTCTGCGGATGAGGTCATCACGACTACGACAAGGTGACGCGTGAGGGGAGAGCTGCGGATCATTTGCAGGATTTGAATACCATCTATTTTGGGTAGCTTCAAATCTAAAAGCACCAGACGCGGGAGGGGACGAGTCGGTGGCTGTCCATCCTGTCCAAATAGATAATGGATTGCTTGTTCTCCATCGGAAACCACATCTATTTTGTTGGCAAAATTATAGCTGTCTAGGGCAATTTGAATTAACTCTACATCATTGGGATCATCTTCTATCAATAGAATTTGAGTTGGTTCCATATTTTTATAGCAACCCAAAATGAGTTGTGAGAGGCTTCGACACTTTGGCAAGTTCAGGGTTTCGACTTCGCTTAGCCATCAGTATAGGTCGTCTCATACCAAATCAAGAAATGGCATAGCCATTTCTTGATTTGGTATAGCTGTAGCCAGTCTTGTTAACTGATGTTACCTGGAAGGAAGATTTCCCTCACCCCCCAGCCCCCTCTCCCAGAGAGGAGAGGGGGAGCAAAATCCAGAAAATTCTTATTCCCCTCGCCTTTTGAGAGAGGGGCTAGGGGTGAGGGTCTTAGAAACTTCCACGTAATACCAAATAAAGAAATGGCGTAGCCATTTCTTTATTTGGAAAACCATATGGGTTTTGGTTTTCAATTCACAAAAGTGTAGTCACGCTTTTGTGAATTGGTATAACATCAGTTGTTAAGCTCCAAAGCCCAATAAGCGAATGGCGGCGCATCGCGCCGCCACTCGCTTATTGGGCTTGAGCGCAAAGCGCTCTAGGTTTTTGTGGCAAAGCTTATAAAGAAAGTAGCCCCATTGTTAGGTTGGCTCTCTGCCCAAATTCTGCCATTATGCCTTTGGATAATTCTCTGCACGATCGCTAAGCCGATGCCCGTACCTTCAAATTCTTTTTCGGTATGCAGCCTTTGAAAAGCGCCAAAAAGCTTGTCGGCATATTCCATTTGAAAACCGACACCATTGTCTTTGACTCTAATTGTTTGATCGGGAAGGCTGTCGATCTCGATGCGCGGTTGGGGCTGATGGCGGCTGAACTTCATGGCATTGCCGATGAGATTGCAAAATACCTGCTGGATTAAGGTGGGATCGCCCATGACATCAGGCAAATCACCGATCGCAAATTCAACCCGCGTGCTGTAGCTAGAGTCGGCGCAAATAATCTCGATCGCACTGTCAACGAGTTGGCGGATCGATACGGGCTTAACCTCTAGAGGTCTGCGTCCATAGCGAGAGAGAGTGAGCAATCCGTCAATTAGATGTCCCATTTTTTGGCTACTGTTATGGACAACATCTAAGTAATGGATGACCTTAGGATCATCAGCCGCTTCGTGCTTTTTCAATTGCTGCTGCAAGGCATTGACAAAGCCATTCATATGACGCAGAGGGGCGCGTAAATCATGGGATACGGAGTAACTAAAGGATTCTAGTTCTCGATTGGTAAGTTCCAATTGATGGGCTGTGTGCAGGATTTTGGCTTCATTGCGCTTGCGATCGCTAATATCGGTAACGCGCACGAGATTGATTGTTTTGTCCAATAACCTAATTGGTTTGGCGGCAAGATTTCCCCAAAAGACGCGACCGAGTAGCGTAATATATTCAACTTCCAGACTCCAAAATCCATTGGTTTTTAATTCCAGATTAATCTTTTCTAATTCTTGATCTGTGAATAGCGATCGCTGAAGTGTATGCCCTTCAATGCCAATTAGTTGGGATTTGTCGGCGGCTTCAAAAAGTTGCACCGCATACTTGTTACAGTCAATGGTTAAGAGGGTTTGGGTATCAACTAAAAATAAGGCATCCGTAGATTCATTAAAAATTGCTTCCCGCAATTCGCGACTGCGATTTAGTTCGGCTTCGGCTAGCTTGCGATCGGTGATGTCAAAGTTAATCCCAATCAGTCGCCGTGGTTCATTATTTTCATGGCGTTGCACGAGGGCATGGGCTTTGAGATAACGGATATTGCCATCGGGAAGCATAATCCGAAATTCGGGTTCATATTCTTTCTCACCAATTAGGGCTAAATGCACTTCATTTTCGGCAAAGGCGCGATCGCTAGGATGGATTCGACTTGCCCATGCTTGGTAAGCATCCTTGTTAGTTTCAGGATTTACTCCATATAGTTCATAGGTGCGGTCATCCCAAAAAAGACTGTTGTTGATAATATCCCATTCCCAAATGCCGATCGATGCGGCTTTTAAGGCAACAGTTAGGCGATCGGTGAGGGTTTCTAGTTCATGTTCAATTTTTTTGCGCCCAGAAATATCCATGACGATGCCAAAAATTTGCGTGGGATTTCCCGCCTGATCGCAGACAATTTCGCCCCGCGCATAAACATAAATAATGATGCCGTTTTGCCAACAGATGCGATGTTCGATTTCGTAGGATTTGCCATTGGCGATCGCTTCTTGCACGGTTTCGTCAAATCTTTGCCAATCCTCTGGATGCAGATATTCCCGCAGTTCGGGATATGTCGGTGTACCGATCTGAGGGTCGCGCCCAAAGATCCGAAATACTTCCTCTGACCAGACCACATTCCCTGTGGTTAGGTCAAATTCCCAACTGCCGATCTTACCGATGCGTTGTGCGGTCTTGAGGTGCGTATCACTTTTGATCAGTTGTTCTTCAACTAACTTGCGATTAGTAATGTCTCGCACGATTACTAATAGCTCGTCTTCAAAATAAGGCGCAATCCGCACCTCTTCATAGGTTATTTTGCCAAACTTGACTATTGGATGCTCATAGATATGAGCTTCACCTGTGGTGATTACTTGCTGATATAAATTTAGCTGGATCTGCAAGTCTTCAGAAGATAGCACTTCCGAAATATGTGTGTGAATAGGCAAATATTTCTCTCGTTCAGGGGATGCCGGCATAAAGCATTCTAAGCAAGTGCCATCTGGCTTGAGCAATAGTAATAAGTCGGGCATTGTTTGCAAAATTGCCCGATTACGCGCCTCGCTGCGAGCGAGATCCCGAGTGCGTTCCTCAATTCTTTGTTCTAATTCGGCATTAAGTTTTGAGGCGATCGCGTCAATCCGAATTGGCTCACCTAAATCATTATTTGATATTTTAAGTCGGGCTGAGAGCCAGCGAAAATTGCCATTTGATAATGAAATCCGATAATTAATTTTGGCTGAACCACTTAACTGGACTGTGGCGATCGCCTGTTGCATGAGGGCTTGATCTTCGGGCGCGATCGCTAACAACCACCGTTGAGAATTTTCAATTAAATCTAAGTGCGAACATTGATACAGCCTCAAAGCCGCATCATTAAAAAAAATCGGTGTCAAACTCGGCAGAGATAAAGCCCAAACAATATCGTCAAACCCATCCACAATTTCCGCTAGTAAGTTCTCACGCATAGTCTTAGATGCATCAACCAAATGCAAAGGATTGACTTAGCCTTAGCTTACCCTCTTCCCACCCCAGAATTAGCGGTGCAGCGCTCCGCGCCCAAACCCGAACCGAGGATAAATTTGAAAACGTTGCGAAGCAACGTTTTCAAATTTATCCTCGCGGTTTTACCGTAAAAACAAAGCCC
>MNZA01000096.1 GCA_001873375.1 Oscillatoriales cyanobacterium CG2_30_44_21 | reverse complement strand
CGACTTAAATCAAGACTACACCCCTGAAGTACAAGCTATTTGCTCCATCAGGTGGATTATTGAGGAATTTCATCGGGAAATTAAGCAATTGACGGGGATTGAGGCTTGCCAGTGCCGTAAATCCAGAATTCAGCGTAATCACATTGCTTGTGCCATGCTTGTTTGGCATCATCTTAAACGTTTAGCTTTTCAATCTGGTAAAACTATCTACCAACTCAAATGCGGACTTTTATCTGATTATTTACGGAGCCAGCTTAATCATCCTTCTATTCCTATGGTTCTTGCGTAAGTCCTATTTAAGTTAAAAGAGCTCGCCACCAAAAAACTTCACTGGAGTTTTTTGCCTTTATGGATTATCGCTACTGCCTTGGGTTATGCGATCGGTGGTCGCGTCAGCGCCTATGTCCATGATTTGATTGGAGGGAATTTAGGTGTAATTCTTAGCTTTGCGGTGATGAGCTTGGCGATCGCTTTTTTGCAATGGTTAGTAATCCGCAAGTACATAACAGGACTCAGTTGGTTTTGGGCAACCCTAATCGGTGGCACTGTGGGCGGACAGTTTGGCACTTGTGCAAGTTTTCAATTATCCATGACTTACGGTGATGCAGTGGATCTGGTGATGGTTTATGCCTGTTTACGGGGACTTTCGATGGGGGGTATGCAATGGATAGTTCTCAAGCAATATTTTAAAGAGTCCGAATTGTGGATTTTGGTTAGTACGGCGAGTTGGTATGGGGGCGTGTGGGTGGGCTGGATGCTAATAAGTAAATTGGGCGATTTTTTGACTTTAACCATTGGCTCTGTTTATGGACTATTAACAGGACTCGCTTTATTGGCAATGTTTAGGATCATGAGTAATACCAAATAATGCAATAGCTACGCTATTGCATTATTTGGTATTAAGTAGCTGAGTTTAATTAAAACCCAGAGAGATTTTTGATCATCGGCGCATTGAGCCGCCTTTAATCTTTTAGGCTGTGATCAGTTCTTGCAATTTGGAGATCAGTTCCTGTTCCCGATAGGGCTTACTAAAATAGGCAGTTGCCCCAAGTTCACTCGCTAACTTTTGATCATGTTCATTGTTTCGCGAAGTGAGTACAACCACTGGTAAATGTTGCAATGACTCATCGGCGCGAATATCGGTGAGAACTTTAAACCCATCCATTTGAGGCATCTCTAGATCTGTGATAACCACATTGATATTGAGTTGACTGTGCAATCGGGATTTTAACAGGGCGATCGCTTCTTTGGAATCCTGCGCTTGTTCGGTCACAAACCCTGATCTAGATAAGGTCATTGCCAAATAACGCCGTACATTTGCCGAGGATTCAACAATCAAAATTCTGTTGGGTTGTGATGTGCTTTGAGTGGTTTTTGCAGATCTTTCTTGATGATTTGTATAGGAATTTGTAGGAGTGGATTCTGAGAAATCAGGTGATGGCACTTCACCAAAGAAGTCAGACAAACTGCTCAAATTATCAATTTGGTTAGTTGGCAGATATTCTGAAGGCTGGTAAGCTGCCAAATTGGTGGGTGCTAAAATCTGCTCACTGTGGGGCGATCGCAAAGATTGACCAATGATCACCTCTGTATTTAGCAAGGCGACAGCTTGATTATTGCTCAAGATTACAGTACCGAGAAATATCTGCGGTAAGGTAATATCGCCTTCAATTTGATGGAAGGTCGCTTCTTGATCATGCCAACAGCCATCCGTGAGCAGCGCGAAAAGTTCTTCTTGCTGCTGAATTATCAAAAGTGAAGGAATCGAAGTGTTGGGTATAAACCCACTGGCTTGGCGATGCAGGTGATTGGTTGGTTGGGGAGCGTTGAGTTTGAGTAATGAGTTCAGCTTAACAATGGGAATATCGCGATCGCGCCATCGTAGTACTTTAGGATCTCGCAAATCCAGATTCGACTCGGCTGGCAATACATCTAGAACCATATGGCTAGGGAGAGCCATACAAATATGATTAATATCAATTAGCAATACTCTGAGGAGAGAGAGTGGATTGGGAAAGCTAATTGTAAATTCTGTACCTTGGTTGGGGCGGGTCTGAACTGAAATCTTGCCACCAATAGCACGAACTTTTTGGCGAACATCGCTTAGTTTGCCATAGGTAGCAGAATAAATGGAAGTTTCACCGTGAAAGTCTGGCTCAAAAATCAAGTTAACAACTTGATCATCATCCATATCGGCAGTTGCTAATCTCGATATCTCTCCCATCAAAGCTGATTGTTCCATTTGGGTACGGATTTTATGGATATCAATTCCGCGACCATCATCACTGACCTCAATCATAATCCCTGAAACTGTTTGCGTGGCTGTAATCGAAATCTTCGCTTGGATCGGTTTGCCCATCTGTTGCCGCTCGTGGGGAGTTTCGATTCCATGCTTGAAAGCTTTACGCAATAATGTCTCAAGGACATCAGCAACTGGCTCCGATAGCGATCGCTCAATTCCCACTTCCGCGCCCTGCAAACTCAGATCAACCTGCTTGCCATGCACCGCCGATAGATTTTGAAGAAGTCGCGGGAACTTGCTCACCAAGCTGGAAACTGGATGCTTGAGAGATTGGCGCAAATGCTGACAGAGATAGCCAACATCCTGATTCATAGCGGCAGATTGCTGTTCGGTAAGATCCAGTATATTCGCTAACTTATCAAAGGTATGCTGCAACTGCGCGATCGCCGATTTATTTTGAGTCGCTACTTCCAGTAAACCCACACTTTGTCGCGCTTGCTCCGATAGAACTCGCAACTCATCCAAATAGACATCGATCCCGCCCTTCCGCACCGACAGTTCTTCGGACAAATCCCCCAACATTTCAATGAAATTCAAAGGGATTTTGACATTATGTTCGTTAGATACCAGAGCCGAACCTTTCAAATCAGACAAGGCGATCGGCGAGAGACTATGGTAAATCGGCGATTCTTCCAATCCTGTGTCTACATCGGGAACCTCAAAATTTGGTCTGATCGACTCCTGCAAACTCACCATTGCCAAATCATTTTGCCCCACAGGTTCAGCAATTACAGGCGAGGGAGCGCTAACTAGGCTTTCAGGTTCAAGTGGGTTCCACAGTAGTTGATCATCATCAAGGTCAGAGCTATCAGGCTCGTCAGCAAAATTCTCTTGTAACTCAAAACTATTTTCTAATTCCTTCAATGCCGAAACTTCACCATCATCATCCCCTGACCAAGATTCGAGGCTAGAAATTTCATTCCAAATATTGTCAATATCTTCATCCTCTTCTTCGGGAATTTCTTCAGGCACTTCTTCAGAATGTTTTGTAGAAGATTGATAGTTTAAGGAATCTTCTTCTAGGTTATTCCAACTCAAACCTTGAAGTTCTGTTTCATCATCATTACCAAGTAAACCTACCCCATTCAATTCCTCAAAAATATCAACCAACATTTCAGGCATGGGCAGAGGATTGATATCTTCTGATATTTCAATATTGTCTTGATTAAAATCAGCCAGATAATCTTGATCACCCATATCTAAATCCAATAGATCATCAAGATTCCCATCGAAAGGTTCTAAGGCGAGGCTAGGAAATAGCGTATTTAATTCCTGATTAGAACCTTGTAAATCTATACTTGATCCTTGAGACAAATCATCATCAAATAGATTAGCATCATCCATCCCATCATCTAAGGTGAAAGGATCATTATCATCGCGATCGCCCAATTCTAAATACTCAATCTGCACTAACTTATCTTGCTCTAAGCCTAAATTTAGATGCTCTTCAATCTGCCTGAATAGTTCTGATTGTAAGTTTATCCAGTTGGGATTGGCGGCTAAACTTAGGCAGTAGGCATTGACAATTTGACCTAGAAGCTCGATTGCCTCTAGCAACAGTCCTTTTACAATCCAATCGATATCGCAGTAGCGATCGCGTAGCAAATTTATGGACTGATCAAACTTCTGAATAATTATCAAAAAAGGCTGATCGGGTTGAGCAAAATTCGCCCTAACTGCTGACTCTTTAAGCAGCCCATTAGTAACAATCAAAAAATCTAAATGTTGATTAAACTTGGGATGATTAACATCTAAATTTGATGTTTTTTCCTTTAGCTCACGAATATAATTTTGAGATTCTTCAATAAAAACTTGCTTGACTTTCGATATATTTTCAATCATGGAAGGAGTCATTATTTATAACTATATAAAGTTTTCTATAAAGTTGGGAGTCTTGCGTCTGCAATTCTAATCAATGAATCAATTAATAATTTAATCAACAAGTAATTTTGAACCATTTAACGAGTTTTAAATTGACTCAAGGACTTCTGCAAATCTCCAGAATGTCGCTTAGTTGTCCTAATGAACTTGGCAACTTCCCCAGAAGAAGTTAGCGTTCTCTGGGCGATGTGAGAAATATCTTTCATCAAGTTGGCAATTCCTTCTGAAGTCTGCACTTGCGTCAAAGTTGCCTCCGAAATCGATGACATCAAGCCACCAATTTGTTGAGAAACCAAAGAAATTTGTTGTAGACTGTCTTTGGCGGCGATCGCCAAATTTGTACTTTCGGCAACTTGCTGGCTGCCCGTCTCCACTACCGCCATGACCTCACCAGTTTCAATCTGAATGTTACTAATGAGTGCCTCAACTTCCTTGCTGACCGCAACAGAGCGAGAAGCCAACTCGCCCACTTCTTCTGCAACCATAACAAAGCTATTGTCGCTCTTGCGCGAAGCCGCCAAAGTGGCGCTGATTGCCAAGAAATTAGTCTTCACAGCAATTTCATTAATCGTAGAAATCGCCTTGGCAACTTTTTGGGAAGATTCGCCGAGATGTTGCACCCGCTTAGCCGTGGCAGAGACTGTGCTTTGCAGTGCATTAACCTTATCCATAACGCTATCAATGGAGCGATCGCTATCAGCAACACATTCGGCGACAGCTTGAGATGTTTGCAAAGCTTGCTGGCTGTTGTCGATAATCTTGGTTGCTGATAGCTTTGACATCTGAGCCGTATTTAGCGATCGCGTTACGACATCCACTTGTCTCTGCGAGACACTAGCGAGATTGGCGATCGCTTGTTCATTCTGTCCTAAGGAGAGATTAACCTGAGTTGCCGAAGACTTGATCTGATTCACAATGTCTTGTAAACCTCGCATCACATCATCAAAAAATACAGACACTTCCTTGAGGTCACTGTTAACGGCTTTAGAAGAGATGCTGAGATCACCACTAGCCAAGGCTTGCATCTCTTTGAGCAGATCCATGAGTTGTCCTTGCAGTTTCTCTTTTTGATGGCGATGACTTTCCAGTTCCGCATTACCCTGAACCATCTTGGCACGCACTCTTTTACCCAAATTTAAAATATTCTCATCTGTCAAATCTTCCTCTTCGAGATTCTGCTTTTCATCCCGAGCCAACTTGGTTAAGACCTTAAACAACTTCATCACCTGTAGCTGCAACCGTTGTTTCTCTTGTTCCTGCTTTTGGAGCATAATTTGAAACTGTGATGTCATCGTGTTAATGCTCGCCGAAATATCCGACAACTCATCATTCCCCGACACACTCAGAGCCACAAACTCAGAATCTTTCCCACCTTGCAACAGAGCTTTTAAAGCTGACCGAACTTCTTTTAATCTGCTGCTCAATTTGCGCGATAGGGCATAGGCGATCGCCGCAACTAGCAACGGTGTCCCCGCCAGTCCCAGCCCGATCGCCATAAGTAACTGTTGACTGCCCACTGCTGCGGCTGACTTATTAACCGTAGTCACCACATCCCAAGGTGCCAAGCCATAACCTTGCATTTCCACAGGAGCATAGGCAAGGATTTGCATATTGCGATCGCCACGAGTGATGTCCCGCAAGTCCGCCGCATTTGCCGACTTCAGTTGAGGCAATACGCTAAAGTCATTCACCGCATCCCCACCCACATCAATCGCTTGGGAGCTAGCCACATACCGACTAGAACTATTAATCAGATAGAAATCAGTCTTCCCACCAACCTGCGTCTTATCAACGGTACTGCTTGCCTCCGCCGCAATGTCGCTTTTGAGGGAAGTTTTCAACGGTTCCAGAGGAATCTCCACTTGGAGAATCATATCCACCTTTTGGGATAGGGAACTCTTAACAGCCACTAACGCATAGACATAGGTTTCCTTCTCAATGACCACTGGATCATTTAGCAACACATTGTCCGTCGCAGTAACTTGGGCAACAAGGCTAGGATCAAGTGTTACTGCGGGGGCGGCATTAGCTGATTTGGTAGGTGTTTGCGCCAATACATTGCCGTTGGTGCTAAATATAGCCATGCTGCTGTATTGCGGATAGGCTTGACTATATAGATTGAGGCGATTTGCCAACTGCTGTTGATATTGTCGTTGCTGAGCTTGAACTTGAGCCGCCGAAGGTTTGGCGGCTGGCTTACCCTTCTGCAAAGTATTTTTTCCCACTTCCCCAGACATCAATAGATTTTGCAATACCTTGACATCGCCTACTTTTTGCTGCAAGAAACTTTCTGCGGTTCGGGCGATCGCCACAGCCTGCGACCTCTGCTGTTGCCGCGCCTTCCCCAATAACAACCCATCGCCTATTTGATAAGTCACGACGCCGATCGCGATCGCAGGAACTGTAGCAATCAAAGCTCCCAAAAGTGTAATTTTTTGTCTCACACTAGAGAGTTTAAACATATCCTCCAAAGCGATCGGTGCAGATGTCTCTCCGTTATCACTATTGGCAGGAGTCGATTTGTCATTTCGCTTTCTAGTCGTGCTTTTTTTTCTTTTGCCAATTTTGGGCTTCTCCACTTTGGGGTTATCGATGAGTTCATAGACCATAGGCGACATCTCTGAACCATCAAACACTACTGTTTCTGAATCTGATGCATTGTCTGCTTCTACAAAAACTTCTTCTTTTGAATTCTCAGATTTCTTAGCACTCTGATGACCATTCCGCATACTGGCGATCGTATCACTAAAGATAGATGTGCGACTTTCCGTTAGTTCAGAATCTCCTATTTCCTCAAACCCGCCAATCTCTTCAATTTGATCATCTGGATCTTGTGAATTTTCTGGAACTTGTGGCCCTGTTTCTAGTATCGCCCCCCTTTCTTCTAAGGCGATCATTGATTTTTTCTTGATTAAGACAGCGATCGCAGGTGGTGGTGGGACGAGCCCTAACTTGAAGGCATGGGAATCTGAAGATTCCTGGAGTTGCGTTGCATCAGTGCTTCTAGCCAAGCCCGTTACATCTTCATCCACCAAATCATTAATTACCGTGGCTTGGTCATCACTAGATATATATTCTTCCAACCCTTGAAAACCATTTAAGCTACTACCATTACCATTCAAGCCGTTGGAGGCAGATCCATTCTGCGCGGATAATTTCAAAACTTGGTTGGGAGTTTGACTTTGATGACCATTGCTATTTCTTCCATTCGTATTACTGGAAGCCCCTTGACTAGCCTCCTGTTGTACCATGCCTAATTCCATATGCAGAGTAGAATTCTCAGGCACAGCAACAGCCACCGATCCAATGGATCTGGCTAAATCTCCATGAGCTAACTTATTTTGGATTTGGGCAAGGGAGGTACTAGCAAGGTCGAGCAGATCTGGATCATCAGTCAGAGTCAATACCTGTTGATACTGCGCTCTGGCATATTCCGTCTTCCCAGCTTTTCTAAAGGTTGCCCCCAACCAAATATGCAATTTAGGATTACGCGGATCTTCATACAGCAGTTCCGAAAACTGTTGCATCGCATCCTCATATCTTCCCTCTGCATAGGAATGTAGAGCCGCCTGATACTGCGCTGTCATCATGATCGTCCCTGTGAATTACGTCATCTTGTTCCAGACAAAAGAGTCTTGTATCCTGACAAGTCTCCTACTGTTCAATTAAACGAATTTCCACCTAAATTTTCTAGCGCCATTTTGCTTGTATTTAACTAAAAAAGTGCTATTGTAATAAAGGATTTGTTGTACTCAGTTATTTATAGAAATTGAAAAAACTGGCTTTATTACTTAGATGTGATTGGCTCCTCAATCTGAAGTTAGATGAAAGACGTGAGTCTGATCCTACCCTCTCTTGGGATGATGCCTGTGAGGGACCCAGTATGTCCCGATCAACCTTTTAACTATTGGGGTTGTGGCTGTTGTAGTTAGCGACCTAGGTTGATCGCTTCTCAAATTTGAGAAGAACAAATATTTTCAAAACTGAATACGAGATCTCGATTCCTGTAGGACTCGGAGTTTTAAGACTGCAATATATTCTAGGTGTTATACCAAATCAGCAAATGGCGTAGCCATTTGTTGAAAAGTTCATAGTGTGTTTGGTTTTTAGTTCAGAAACGTTGTAGACACAATGTTTGTGAATTGATACTAGATATTTATTGTCTGTGACGTGATGGCGGTTATCCGCTCGAATAATCGTGTGACATTCAATCAATATTTCTGTGAACATCTTAAATATAGCCTTGCGTCTTGGGTTCTGTTTTGAAAGCTGAAGAATTAGTTTCCTTGCATACTCTCTCCCATTCATTGACAACACATAGCATCTAGGACAAACAGAACCATGAAACGTGATCTACTCAAACAAACTATTGAACACATTGACATCAAAGCTTTTGATGTAGTCGGATTGGTTGACGCAATGGCAAAGACTGCCTTTCAAGGAAGGAACCTTGGTCGGGCGGCTCATATCTATGACGATATGATTAAAGACAAGGATTGTGCCATCATCTTGTGTCTGGCGGGTTCTTTATTTAGTGCTGGACTAAAGGGAGTCGTCTACGATCTCATCGCCAACAACATGGTTGACATGATTGTCTCTACAGGCGCAAATATCGTTGACCAAGACTTCTTTGAAGCTCTCGGATTTCGTCATTATGTCGGTGATACCTTCGCTGACGATAGCGTCCTCCGTGAGAATGCGATTGACCGCATTTATGACACCTACATTGATGAAGATGAGTTGCGTGTTTGCGACATGACGATCGCCAAAATTGCCAATTCTCTACCTCGCCGCACCTATTCTTCCCGTGAGTTCATCTATGAAATGGGAGCTTATCTCGATAAGAATGCCAAGAACCGTCATTCCGTCGTTTTGGCTGCTTACGAACATCAAGTTCCCATCTTCGTTCCTGCTTTCAGCGATTGTTCGGCAGGTTTTGGGCTTGTCCATCATCAGTGGAATTCCCCTGAAGATCACATCAGCATTGACTCTGTACGTGACTTCCGTGAGTTGACTCAGTGCAAACTTGCCAGCCCTCACACTGGACTATTTATGGTCGGTGGCGGTGTTCCTAAGAACTTCGCTCAAGATACGGTAGTCGCGGCTGAGTTGCTCGGTTTTGAAGCAGCGATGCACAAGTATGCCGTTCAAATTACCGTTGCTGATGAACGTGATGGCGCTCTCTCTGGATCAACTCTCAAGGAAGCTCATTCTTGGGGTAAGGTTGATATCGTTAAGGAGCAAATGGTTTACTCGGAAGCGACTGTGGCTCTGCCTTTGATTGCGGGTTATGTTTACGGCAAGCGTAACTGGTGCGATCGCGCTCCTCGTCAATTGGCTCAGTTGTTTAATAAGCCTTTTGCTGCTTCTTTTAATGGTATTCCTACCCCTGTAAGTGTCTAGTTAAGTATCTAAATCAGAGGTCGTTCCGCCCGCTACGCGGGCGGAACGACCTCTTTGGTTTTTAGGTTGCTTAGTTATCTTTCTAGAATAAAAAAGCCTCGCAATGCGAGGCTTTTTTTGTGATTTTTAGCGCCTTAGGTGCTGAAAATCCAAGAGTAATGGTGGCGCTTCACAGTAAAATGAAAAATAATTTTTCAAAAGTAGTATGAAGTTACAACCTCTCTTAATTGGCTCCGCTCTGATTGCTGTGGTCATGCTTGTTAGTAACCCTAGTAAGGAACGTTACTCGTACTACGCAAGCGAAGAGTTTTCGGGAATGGGGCAGGAATTTTTATGCACTCTTGATATTCCTGCTGCTGGTTTTAAACAGTTGTGTGGGGTGGCTCTACCAGTGGGAAAAACTGTATTAAGACCAGTAATTGAAGCACTAGTTGGACAGTTGACAACACCGCAAAACTTCTTTTTGTTTAGTCTGTACACGACTGATTTGGGGACAAAGAAGTACACGACGATCGCCGCTTTTGGTAATTTTTATATGTTCAAATAAACAGAATCGGTGCAAAGCACCTATTCTTGTTAGGGATTGTCGTAATCAAATTTTTCTAGTAGTTTCCAGACGGATTGCAGGAGTTTGTCTAGTCCTTTTTTAGAAGCGGCGGAAATTGCCAGAATTGGTAGATCAAATTGTTCGGCGATCACTTCAACATCTTCGGGTAACATCGCATCAATTTTATTGAGCGCTAAAATCTGGGGTTTGTCAGCCAGTCCATGTCCGTAAGCTGCCAATTCTTCTTGAATCGTGTGATATGCCAAAAGCGGATCTTCTTGGGTGACATCAATCAGATGGATTAATAACTTAGTGCGTTCCACATGGCGCAAGAAGTCATGTCCCAGACCGATCCCATCGGAAGCGCCTTCAATTAATCCGGGAATATCTGCAAATACAATGCCATCGCCCGATGGCTTGGAAACCACTCCCAAGTTAGGCACTAGAGTTGTGAATGGATAATCGGCAATTTTGGGACGGGCGGCGGAAACTACAGAAATCAGCGTGGACTTGCCTGCGTTGGGTAAGCCAATGATCCCCACTTCGGCGATCAACTTCAACTCTAGGTATAGAGTTAATTCTTCTCCAGGTAAACCAGGTAAAGCGTAGTCGGGGGCGCGATTTTGGTTGCTTAAAAAATATCTATTGCCTAGTCCGCCTTTGCCGCCTCTGGCAACCACCAAGGTCTGATCGACTTCTACCAAATCTCCTAATACTTCACCAGTTGCTTCGTTCATGATCACTGTACCGATCGGTACTTTGATGATGCGATCACCGCCTCTTTTTCCTGTCATATTGCTGGGACCGCCGCGATCGCCATTCTCGGCTTTAAAGATATTTTCAAAGCGAAAATCCAATAGGGTTTGCAGATCGGTAGTGGCTTGCAAAATCACCGATCCACCATTGCCGCCATTGCCACCTGCGGGGCCGCCTGCTGGTACATATTTTTCACGGCGAAAGGCAACCAGCCCATCGCCGCCATCTCCAGACTTAACCTGTATCGTAACTCGATCAATAAAATGCATTGCTAACTCAATTACTGGCGTTGTCTAACTAAATCCTGCTCTAACCGCATAGCGGTTAGAGCAGGATTCTGGACTTACTCTTTGGTGATGTTACCACCACGCACCCATCCTTCTTCTTTAGTATTCTCATTTCTGACAAATACCCATTCGCGATCTGGGGTTTCCTTGATTACGGCAACCTTGGCATTAAAATCGGCTCCGCCGACACTGCCAGCCGCTTGACTTGGTTCGGCGCGAAATACTAGACCGATACTGGCATTAACGCGCCCTTGATATTTGGCTTCAGGCGTTTTGGGTTTTGCCTTGACAGTTGGCTTGGGGACTGGTGGCACTTTGATGGCGGTGATCGGCGATTTTGGTACAGGCGCAGCTTTGAGATCATTAGAAAATGTCGGTCTTTCAGGTTGCTTTCTGTAGGGCATAATCACGTAATACCAACCGAACACCACTATCGAACCGATCAGCCCAAGGCTGAAGGCTAAGCTCACACTTGATTTTGCGGTCTCTGGAAATCTCATTCGCTTATTCATGGCGCTTTGCGCCGTTATACCAATTTACAAACCTTGTGACTACGCCATTTCTTTAGTTGGTATTTAAGGATGGCTCAATAGGTGTTTCGGGGAGGTAAAGAAAGGAGAGAGTCCAACAAAGCACTCAGCAGAGCTTTTCCCCTCCTCTTGGCATTATGAACAAACTCAAAGAAGCCCAAATACAAAGGTAACTTTTCTTGAGAAATACCACGATGAGGACGTAACCAAGAGCGCAAAAGCGACCAAAAGCCTTCCATGGTATTGACATGAACTTCACAGAAATCATCACCATCTTCATCTCTAGCATATTCTCCCGCACCATGACAAACAGTT
>MNZA01000074.1 GCA_001873375.1 Oscillatoriales cyanobacterium CG2_30_44_21 | reverse complement strand
CCTTCCTGGTTTTGGGTTTTAATTACAAACGAAACAAGAATAATTTTGCGCTGTAACTATTTTAAGACTTGTCCATTTGTCGCTTTAACTGAACGATCGCGGGACAGATGGGGACATTTTCATTGCGGCTGGCGATCGTATTCCAACTGAAGGGCGCAGACTGGGCGGCGGATAGACACAGCAACCGCTTAGCGCGGGTCATGCCGACATATAACAGTCGAAACTCTTCCGATTGCTTGAGATAGTTGTACCTTTCCCAAGCCTCTTCCGCATTGGGCAGGCGATCGCCATGCACGATCGCCCTAATTTGCGCCCTAGTCACTTCTGGTAATCCAAAGTCTCCTAAAAACTTGACTGCTTCGGGCAAATAGGCTTCTCCAGGGCAAATCCGCTTGTGCAAAAAGGGCATAAACACGACATCCCAATCTAATCCTTTTGCTTTGTGCAAGCTGATAATTGTTACCTGTCCAACCGCCATATAGCGCTCTTCGAGGTTCTCATCTTCAATTGCTTCAAAGTTTTCTGATTCCACGATTTCCTTTAAAGCTTCAATGACAGTACGCATGGAATAATTACCGACCAGTTCTTGATTGAGGCGATCGCCTAACTTGTCGGCAGTGGCGAGTAGTCCTGCTTCATCGTCATAGAGAGTGAAGGCGATAAATGGAATCAGATTATAAAGTGGAAGCTCAATCTTGGCTCGCAGCAGTCCGATACATTTCGCTTGAGATTCTTGAGCTAGTGGAAGTAATTCTGGATCTAATAATGTTGGATAGAGAAACTTTTCGAGACTGCTGGCGAGGGCGTTGAGATCCTGTTGGGCGGAGATTTTTTGACGATCTTTGAGAACTTCGAGGGCAGCTTTGAGGTTGTCTGTAGAATGTGGGCGTTCCATAAATTGCAATATCGTCAGCATATCCACTGGTACACGCGATCGCCGATCGCCCTGTTCCACATCATAGATTTTAATTTTTTGTTCTTGTTCTGATACGGCTAAATGTACGTTTAACTGTTCAGCTACAAATCTTCCTTGATTATGCTGACGCACCAAAATCGCCATACTCAAATGAGGATCTTGGGAATGTAACTGCTTGATGCGATCGCAAATCATTTCCATTTCTGCTTCTATATCTGCTACCACATTCCCTAAATAGATTTCCACACCTGCGCCAATTGGTTCAGGATTAGCGTTTGGCTGCGGGTCATCAGCATCAACAGGTTTAATTTTTTGATCACGAAAAGGTTTTTCTAATTTGCCATACTCTGACTGATTGACCCAGCGCAATACATAGTTAGCCGATCGCATCACATAGCTGGTGCTTCGTCCCGCTTGATCGAGGGTAGTTAGTTGCGATTGCTTGGCACAGCGATCGCAAAACTCATTAAAAAAGCGTGAATCCGCAGGGGTAAAGGTGGAGTTAATCGCTTGATTGGGGTCGCCGACACGCATTAAGTTTTTGATATATCCCCCTGAAGTTTGCGGTGCGATCGCCAAAATCTCCAATAGTTCAGTTTGCAATGGCGAAGAATCTTGCGCTTCGTCTTCAAAGATGGCAAAAAAACGTTCTTGCCAATAATTGCGAATATTGGGATTTTGGAGTACCCGCAAAGCGCCCAAAATCATGTCGTCATAGTCGATCGCCATTTCCTGTCGCAGCAATCTTTCATAGATTTCATATAGCCCTGCCGCAATTTCCAAAATACTGCCGCCGTCGGGCGTTTCCACTTGTCGCAAATCCGCCACACTCAAGCCCGAACTCTTAGCTGTGGCGATCGCTTCTCGAGCCAGATTGGGTAGCACATCGGTTCGCAATACGGTTTGTCGCCGCAGTCTTTCGGTGTCTTCGCCATCAAAGCTGCGTCCTTCGAGCAGTAAGTCATATAGCTTAGGATTTTCCTTTACCCAAACATTGGTGGCATTGCGGAGCAATCGTTGTTTTTGCGATTCGGAGACAATTTTTGTTTCACCTGCGCCAAAGCCTGACAGCTCTCGGTGATTACTGGCGATCGTGTAGGCGAGACTATGGAGCGTGCTGACTGTAAAGGCGCTCTGAGGCAACCGCAAATCCTTGAGATGTTGGGATACTTTTTTACGAATATTGCTGACCGCCGATCGCGTAAAGGTGACGATTACCAATTGCTTTTGGCGGTGCAGTTGAAACTTGGCGATCGCGATCGCGGCAGCAACGGCTAGCCCTGTTGACTTGCCTGCCCCTGGCACGGCGGACACCGCTAGCTCACCACCTTCCCAATCTGCCATCGCTTGCTGTCCCGTCCGCAGGGTTTGGCGGAGGGCATGGAGAGAATCTGGTAAAGATATAAGCATGGGCTTTGATGGTTAGGACTGGCGATCGCGCAAGAATCAGATTTTCCATAGCGCGGCTAAGCCGCGCTATGGAAAATCTGATTCTTTATTTTACGGCGCAGCCTTTCATTTATCTAGCCAAGCTTTTCAGAAGAACTAGTGGTGATCGCTTGTCTTCTCTTTTTGGCATGGCGGCGATCGCTTGGGGTCGGCAAGTCCACAGGAGGCTCCACGATCTTGACTTCGTTGATAAAGACCAAGCGCGCATCTACGGGTTTTTTAGAGGTATCGGTGATTTTGACTGCTTCAAAGTCAGCGTCAATTTCGGCAAATTGAGTTTCGTTTAACCAAGCTTGATATTTTTTGCGAAGCTTTGGTTGTTGCTGCAACTCTTCCTTTAACTGTTCGAGAGTTCCCTCTGGCCATTGATAGTAGAGGTTTTTGCTGCGAAGTTGGGTTTTGGTTTCTGAAGTCTGTTGAGCCAGAGGGTTGTTTGCCCAAGGAATACGGTGATCCCATGTGGCTAGTCCCCCCGCCCGATCGCTCTCTAGAAGTCTTTCTAAAAGCAGCAGATCAGAATACTCAGTTACTTGCTCAGGAAAGCGGCAAAACTGCTGGGTGAGATCGGATTGAGAAGAACGGAGCAGATTCATAATATTTCCCTGTGCGTAACCGATTGCAGTTTGGCGATCGCGCAGAGACTCCATCAAACTATGCAGTTCACGGTGCAGGGTTTCGCCACCGCCGTAATAAGCCAAGAGACGCTCAGTTAGGGGTTGCAAAATATGACGAATCTGGGTTTCCCGAATATGATCTTCAGCGCGAGGTTGCACTAGAGCATAGCTCATCAAAAATTCGGGATCGCGCTCTATGGCTGCTTTGTAAGCGCCATCAATCAAGCGCTCGGTCATGTATTCCATCACCACAGGCTGCTGCGTGAAGCTATTGTGATTCTTCTCAATCAGCGATCGCCAGCACAAACCCGTCACCGTTTCCAAAATCTGTAGGCGCGATACCATTGGCACGATATCCTGACGCAGACTGTCGGTGGTGGTCGATTCCCGCTCGATCGCTAGCCAATACATCACTTGCTGCTCAAAATCTGATAGTCGCAAATACTGTTCATCCAATAGATCGCGAATATCGCCCAAGACATTTACTTCTTGATTGAGAAACTCTTGAATATCGCCATTGAACATATTGTTAATGGAACGAGATACTACCGTCAGCGCTAAGGGATTGCCACGATAGAGTTCAATCAATTTACTGGTTTCAGGGGCGATCGCCTGATCGATCTGAAACATCTGTCTCGCCGCCTCTCCCAATCCATTTAATTGCAGCGAACTTACAACGCGATCGCTACTATCTGGAGCCATGACATGGTGCGGCTTTTCGCGGCTGGTCAGCATCAAACAACTACTGTGAGAGACTTCGCTCACTTGCCGAAATAATTCTCCATAGCCCTCATAGCCTTCTCGATAGCGCCCCTTGCTATCGCCACTGCGTAAAATTGATTCCACATTGTCCAATACGATCAAGCAGCGCGACTTCTTCAAAACTGCCATGATCGTTCCCAATAGACCATGCAAATCTGGGGGCGAGTTCGATAGATCTTGATTGGTTAAGAAGCTCGCCAAGTCCCAGAGAGTCGCCTCTGGTATAGGCGCATGACGCAGCGATCGCCAGATAACTAGTTCAAATTCTCCTTGTACTTGCTCCGCCAATTTGGTTGCGAAGGCAGTCTTCCCGATCCCGCCCATGCCAAAGATCCCCAACAATCGACAGCGATCGGCGATCACCCAATCCGCAGCCGTCGTCAACTCTTCCGTGCGCCCATAAAAAATTGACGTATCGATGGCATTGCCCCAGTCGTGACGCTTGCCGAACACTGGCTCAGGTTGATGGCTATGGACATCTCTAAATTTGGGTTCCTGTGACTTCAAAAAATCGGCAAAGGTACGCATCGTCACTTGCAAATTATTTTTCTGCACATGGATTTTAGATAGCCCGATCGCCGCAAATTTTGTGGAGAGAGTTTGCCAGAGGCGATAGCCCACATCACGGATGTAGGATGCGTCATAGCCGCAGGAGTTAGCGATTTCCACATAGGTTTTGCCATGCCAAGATTGGCGAAAAACCTGTTCTTGAATATCGGACATCGTTTTGCTTTGAAAGGCTTGATCGACAAGGGCGATCGCCTCATCCACAGTCATGGTCGTCACGGGCTTAACTCCTCTTTAAAATTTAATGTCTCGGTGCGATGTCTCGATGCAATATCTGGATGTGATGTTTAAAGAAATGGCATAGCTATTTCTTTATTTGGTATTAGGGCTTAGTAAATTATTAGAAATTTCTTTAGGATCTGGTAAATCCAGAATTTCAAAAAAATTCTTAGCGATCAGAATGTACGACTAAAGTTTGAGTTGGTTAATTTAACCAGACTGACATTGTTATTTTAGATTTGGTTTTTACTCAAGTCTATGCACTATCTGTAAATGTTAATTACGGCAATTAATACTTATAGGTAATGCATATTCTTGTTTTTCAAGTTAAATAAATAGCATGATTTTTTGTGTTTATAATAAATTTGTCTGTCTTTTGGGGAACTTATGATTTAGTCTGACATTCATCTATATCCAACTAAGTTTTTTCTTGTTTTTACTGATTTCAGGCAATCATCTTCAAGAGAAATGATGCTTTAACTGCATTTGGGATAAGCAAATAGCAGATTTGACAATGACATACGACATCAGTTCCAATATTTATAAATGAAGTTTTGAAACTCTCTTTATTAATGCTTGAAAAACTGATTACAGAAAGCAAATGTATGTTAAAGAAAGTTTAACTACGCTGTTAAATATTTTGCTAAAAATTTAAGGATTACTTTTTAGAAATAATCTTTAAATTTTAATTTAACAAAATCATCAAGTCTAAAAATCAAAAATCATACATAAAAGTAATAAATACGTTTAGACGATTTTAAATTTTTGACTTATACATACATTTTCTGACAAAAAATATTGCTTTTTCTGGTGTGCAAATCTTGTTTTTAGTCGTATTCTGGGAACAAATCAAGTCATTGAATTAATTTTAATCGTTCAGTGACTTTTTTACTAGCCCTTTAGCTCACTTACCCTCACATAAAGAAATATTCAATTCTTTTACCATCCGTAAGTGCCTATAGCAAGAGGAATGTTGCACTATATGGCAAAATCCGACATTTCCTCATTTATCCTCACAATAAGAGGCATTGAAACATGATCGCCCCGCAACGTCATCTCAGTCTGTTAAACAAAATTCCCCAGCCTAATCCGTGCCAAAAAGTTGGTGCTTCAACTTCGCGAGGATCTTCACGCAAGAGCATTGGCGATCGCCTATTGGCTTTAGTCAATGAAATTGAAGCTTTTTTGAAAGTCTGTACTTACGAAGAAATGTGTAACTTTTGGGCAGCAGTTACTGACCTACGCCACAGGTTACACAAATCTCCCTATGTCTCAGAAGTGCCACAGTTTTTGAACGGGCGACGACAGACCCGTGATTTTTGCCGCATTTTAGAAGTTCTCGCCGATCTTCCCTATCCGCAAATGCATCTATCCAATCAGGGCGATCGCGCTGCTGCCGCAAGGCGACAGGCGGCAAATTGTGAGGCGCAAATCTATTTCGCAATGCAACGGTAAGGTCAAAAAATATGCAAAGTGATGCTTTTCCCACGCCCTTAATTTACAGTCTCCAACTACAGCCAAGGCTGATACCAGACTATGTGGAGGAGTTGGATAGCTGTCAGGAAGATGTTGAAGATAGTCATGATTATCAACATTTAATTCAGAAGATATCGATGTTGGTGGCTGACTGCTCTCCCGAAGAGGCTCAAGCCTTGTGGATCGCCACCGAGCAGATCAAGATCAGACATCAGATTGCCGCCTCGATGCAAAAGATCGAAAACGTATTTCTTGACTTTGCGCGAGACTGCGCTACCCCAATGAGTCTTCCGAAAATTACCTAACCTTTCCCATTCAAAATTCGCGCTTAATTATTCCACTATCTAACCGAGACTTAAAACCATGAAATATTTACTATCAATCCTTTCCGCTTCTGTATTAATGATTGCGACTTCGGGCAGCGCTTCCGCCTACTCTCAAGATCCTCGCAGTTGCGGCGATCCCCGAACTCAATTTCCGTCATATCCCCCTTGCCAAACAGGACAAAATTTACTTAACGTTTACAGAGACTGATCGTTGATAGCGCGGCTTCGCCACGCTATCAACATTAAGTTGGCTGAGCAACGCTAACTCTTCACTGGGAAGGGAGTATAAACTATGAGAAGAAAGCACTTTCTTCAATTTGGAACTAGCGCGATCGCCTTGTTTGCCCTTGAGAAACTGGGGGGACAGTTCGGGATTGACATTGCTAAGGCGCAAAACTTTTTGCCATTACCTAAGCCATCAGCGCGGGATCAAGTCTGTTCAAGGCTCTTGGCGGGACGCATTGATCGGATTATGACCGATGGGCTAGTCTCTGAGGTGCAAATGTTGCGGCTGTTGCGGCTCAATCGTGCGCCATTAAATATGTATGGGGATTTGCCTAATATTTATCGAGAGGAAGCGGCGATCGAAGGCGTTAATGCTGACATTGCTTTTTGTCAAATGTGCTTAGAGACAGGCTTTTTGCAGTTTGGGGGAGACGTTCAGCCCGATCAAAATAACTTTGGGGGGATTGGCGCGATCGGCAATGGCGTAAGGGGCGATCGCTTTAGCGATCAACGAACTGGTGTCCGCGCCCAAATCCAACATCTCAAAGCCTATGCCACGATTCGACCATTAGTTCAGCCCTTGGTTGATCCGCGATTTGGCTTAGTCAAGCGGGGGACTGCACCATTGCTCGCTCAACTGACTGGTAAATGGGCTGAGGATGAAAACTACGATAAAAAGATCATGGCAATTTTGCGCCGACTCTATGAGCTAGCAGGATTTGTTTAATTCACTCACAGTAATGCGGCGCTTTGCGCCGCATTACTGTTTTTTGTTCAATAGAGAAATTTTGGGAAGCGGCGCTCCGCGCCGCTTCCCAAAATTTCTCTGGGTTTTAATTAAGCGCAAAGCGCCGTAACACAGATGCCGCTTAAAATTATGACCATTGTGCAGGCGATCACTAGAATATCGCGCCTATTTATAGGTGTAGGAGCCTCATCCAATACCATCATGCCTTGGTAGCCACGCGCAAGCATCGCTTGGTAAATGCGATCGCCGCGATCGTAAGTACGGATAAACAACATTCCCAGCATATTGCCTAATACTTGACGTTGCCACTGGCGATCGCCGCGATCATATTTATAGAGATTCTGCGGGGCAAAGTTGCGGGCGGTGGCAGCTCGGCGCATAGAATTAAATTCATGGGACAGCACGCCCACATAGCGATACATCGAAGCCAAAATACTCACCAAAAGCGGCGGCATTTTTAAAATTATCAGGGCTTGCAATAGTAAAGGAATGGAAGTGGATAGGGTGAGAATGTTGAGTAGAAGTAGTGACAAAAAAGCTTTGATAGTCACACTTCCCAACACAATCAATCCCTGCTCACTAATTTGTAGCGATCGCCATTGCCATAAAATCTGTCCACCACCTCGAAACAGAGTTCCCAAAAGCATGATGCTAGCAAAAGCAAATTCGATCGCCAGTCGTTGACTCAGATTTTTTAAATTAACCCTGCTCAATATCAGAATCATCAAAGCCGCGATCGCATAAACTGCCCAAGCCCACCATTTGCCATTGGGAGTGAGGGCGATCGCAAAGACTAAGCAGAAAATGCAAATCACACGGGTATGCACAGCTAGCTGATCCCACATACTTTAGCGATCGCCTTAATCTGATTTGCGGCGCATTGCCAACTCGCCCAGTCCCCATGCCAAGCCAAATACCAGCAATGTTCCAGCAACGCCCGCCAGAGCCGTGGATACTTTAGGATTTTCGACTGCTTTGACAGAATATTCATCAAAAATCTGAGCAGGTGGCATTTGTTTGGCGATCGGTTCTTTCACAGCCTTGTCTGCAAACTTTAAATCTTGGGCGACTCGATCCAATCCATCGGGATTTTGACTAGCAAAGGGCGAAATAAAAGCCGCGATCGCTAAGGAAATGGCTATTCCAGTCAGGATAAAAATGCGATTTGGCTTAGATTTTTGTGGAGTTCTATCGGACATAAAATTTGCCATCATTTCTCTTGTCTTAGCTTATACCAAAGCAAGAAATGGCGTAGCCATTTCTTGCTTTAAAGAACCATTAAGTTAGCGTAAGTCGCCCGCAAAGCGGGCGACTTATTCTTTTGGGGTTTAGTTTTCGTTAAGCACATTTACTTAACCCTGATTCAAGAATTTAGCGGTGCGCTGCACCGCTAAATTCTTGAATCAGGATTACAGCGCTTCGTGCTGCTACTCGTCTTTGTTTTTTTACGAGGAATCCCTAAACAAAATAAAAAATGCTCAAATGCTCAAATTAGTGATATAAAGTTCGCAAACTGAACACAGCCAATTAGCATAAACTATTGCCAAATGTAGTCTCTGACTGCAAAATTCGCGGCATGGTCACGAGGTGATTTTTTAACAATGGAGAGTAATAATATCCGTAGTAACGCTTACGAGCAGACCCTCGCGGGAGTCACCAAGGACTTGTCAGACTTGCGGGCAAACATCTTGGGCAAACTTAGTCGTGAGATTTTGATTTTGCAAGCTCAAAAAAATGCCCTCACCGATGATATTCAACGGCTTCAGTCGCAGCGCAAAGAATTAGAGGTATTGACTGTTGCTCAACAGGGGATGAACCAACAGGAAATTCAACGGCAGCAATGGATTGAGCAGTTAGCCCAAGCGATTACCTATCACCTTAAAAATGATGTGATTGTCACCAATTCGCAAACTCTGAGTGGTCACTCCGAAAATTTTGAGCAGCTAATGCTCAATCTCGACAATGCGATTCGGACTACATTTCAATCTTTGCAGCGAGATGTCGATACCTATCAGCGCGACCTTGATGACCAAATGCAAAGAATGTATGGTCAGCGTCAGCAGGGTGAGCTGATGCTAACCGCTTTGGTCGAAAGAATTGATGAGTATCTGAGACGTTCAAGCGCGGCAAGCGATCGCACGGGAAGTGTAAATACAGGAGGCGATCCAACGGGTGCAAATTTTACGGGGGCGATCGCCGCTAGCGATCGCCCAAACTTCGCCAATGGTCAAAGCAACTATAGCCAGATTAAGGTTCCTAATTTCCCAAGTGCCAATGGTAGCCCCTACCGTCAATATGCGCCGAATGATACCCGTCCCTACGCTGGCGATCCGACTGCACCCTTTAATGGCGAATCTACCAATGGCTTAGATAGCACTGGAGTTAGTCAACCAGTCAAGCGACTCAATGATTGGTGGTACGGATTTTTCTTAGTGCTAGGAGCCTCAGTAGTCCTATCCTTACAAAACATCTTAGTTAGGGTGATTTTCTTTAACTCTGAAATTTTGGGACTATTTAAGTTTGGTGGTCTGATCGCTCCCAGCATTCCCAACTCCTTTGCGTTGTTATTGCTGAGGATGCTGTTTGCGACACCGATTATGTGGATTGTGGCTAAGTTGGTGTTTAAAGTTGATGTTTCTCGAGACTTTCAGCAACTGCTAGAGCGGAGCCGCCGCAAGCTATTCTGGCGAGTCAGCTTTAGTGCTTTGCTACAGTTTGCATCCTTTGCCTTCATTTACTTGGCGCTAGGCATCCTTAATCCTGGGTTAGCAGTGACGCTGTTTTTCATATTTCCCACCGTTACCGTGCTGATGGCTTGGTTCTTATTTGGCGATCGCCCTAGCAGAGATCGATGGATCGTAATCGGCATAATTTATGTGGGCATCATGTTGACCTACAACATTTTTAGCGTCAATAAACCTGATACTTGGGGCGTGATTGCGGCAATGCTCTCGGGCATAGCATTTGCAGGCTACATCATCAGTTCGCAAGCCTGTTTTAAGCAACTCAATCCCGTTTCATTTACAGCTATCAACTTTTCGATTATTTTGCTGCTCTGTTTCGGGACATTACCATTTACCTTTTCATCGATTAACCTAAGCCTTCCCCTTGTGTTGATGTGCTTCTTGATTGCCCTGACGACCTTGGGCGGCTATTTATTGACGAGCTTCGGTACAAAACTAATGGGAGCGGCTCAGGCCTCGATAGTTAGTGCCAGTGGGCCCGTATTTACGACATTTTTAGCGTTTGTACTGCTTAATAGTCAGCTAGGTTTGATTCAATTATTTGGTGTATTTCTCGTAACTGGCGGTGTGGGTTTGCTCAGTTTACAAAATATGTATAAAAAACCTGTTAAATAGATGAAAGCGCAAAGCGCTTTCATCTATTATTGAGAAGCAACAAATGGCGGCGCGATGCGCCGCCATTTGCTTGTTTAGCGAAATTTCTGTATGCCTTACGAGATAGGATATATCTTAATTTAAAACCCTAGAGATTGACGGCGCGGCAAAGCCGCGCCATCAATCTCTAGGGTTTTAAGCCCCATTTTTCGATAAAAATATTTTTAATAGGTTACTAATGAAAATTTCTGCTGAAGATATTAAAAAGTTAAAACAAGAAGTTGGCATCGCTGCTGCCCAAAAAGTGAAATCAGGAATGGTCGTAGGCTTGGGTACTGGCTCCACAACTGCCTTTGCGATCGCGGAGCTAGGCAGACGCATTGCCGCAGGTGAGCTGACCGATATTGTCGGGATTCCCACCTCTTTTCAGGCTTCGGTATTGGGTAAAAAGTATGGTATTCCCATCCGCAGCCTAGATGATGTCGATCGCGTGGACATTGCGATCGATGGCGCTGATGAGGTTGACCCGCACAAAACTTTGATCAAAGGCGGCGGCGCAGCCCATACCCGCGAAAAAGTCGTTGACTCCCTTGCCGAGTTATTCATTGTGGTAGTTGATGAGTCTAAGTTAGTGGACAAGCTCGGCTCAACCTTTGCTGTACCGATCGAAGTTTTACCGATGGCGGTGGCTCCTGTGACTCGCGCTGTCACCAAGCTAGGCGGCAAGCCTGAACTACGGATGGGTGTCAAAAAAGATGGTCCCGTGATCACCGATCAAGGCAACATGGTCTTAGATGTGACTTTTGAGGCGATCGCTGATGCGGCGGCGCTTGAGAAGGTTCTCAACAATATCCCTGGAGTTGTGGAGAATGGGCTTTTTGTTGGCGTTACCGATGTGATTTTAGTGGGTGAATTTAAAGACGGCCAGCCCCAGATTCGCGAAATTGTCTAAATATAGCTATAGCTAATCAAATTAAAATTAAAACCCAAAAGAGTGTTGTGGCACGAAGTGCCACAACACTCTTTTGGGTTT
>MNZA01000126.1 GCA_001873375.1 Oscillatoriales cyanobacterium CG2_30_44_21 | reverse complement strand
CTGGCGAATTAATTTATATACCGTGAAGCGTTGATTATGTCTGAAGTCAAATCTGAATTGAGTCAAATAATTGCTGAGCGAATCAATCGGATTCGCGCCAGTATTCCGCCAGAAGTAAAACTGGTGGCAGTCAGTAAATACACCACCACTGAGGCGATCCGCGCCGCCTATGCCGCAGGTGTCCGCGACTTCGGCGAATCACGAGTTCAAGAGTCAAAGCTCAAGCAAATCGAACTTGCCGATTTAGACATCACTTGGCACATGATCGGCTCCTTGCAAAGTAACAAAGCCAAATCGGCGATCGCCCAATTTGACTGGATACATTCCATTGATCGCCTCAGCCTCGCCGAACATTGCGATCGCCTGATACTAGAAATTGGTAAATCTCCCAAGCTTCTGCTCCAAGTTAAACTAGCAGATGATCCCAGCAAATCAGGCTGGTCAGAATCGGAACTATTAGCCGACTTAGAGCAATTAAAAAAATTACAAAATTTACAGATAGTCGGACTAATGACGATCTTGCCTCTAGGTCTAAGCGAGACTCAAGCCGATGACGTGTTTAGTCGTACCGTTGAACTAGCCGCCAAACTGCGATCACTGGGTTGGCAAAATATTCAAGAACTATCCATGGGAATGTCGGCTGACTATGCGATCGCGGTAAAAGCAGGAGCATCGATTATCCGCGTTGGCAACCAAATTTTTGCAACATAGACCCATAAAAGTGCTTGTGGCTCCGCCACAAGCACTTTTATGGGTTTTCGATAAGCGCAAAGCGCTGTACAGCCTATTGAGGCTTTGAGGGATACAGATAAATTTTTGAAAGTGCCGCGGAGCGGCGCTTTCAAAAATTTATCTTGGTTTTAAGTCAGCGCAGAGCGCTGCAACCGAACTGAAATAGAGAAAACTGCTGATTAAATCTGACTTTAAACAGCTTTTCAGTTAGCGACACATTGTATAGTTAGCATCAGTTAAACTCACATAGCCGCCTTTTACGGTTAGCTAATTTACATAGTTAACCCTCAATATATTGTGAGCTTGCCAAATTATTAAAAACTTATTAAATATCGAAATGGTTCTACACAGCGAGTTGATCTGTCTAGTTCGTCAAACTCTGATTACACCAATCTACTTTCAGCGCTTTGTGTTTGAACGAATACCCTCTGTAGGATATCAGCCTTGTTAAGACACAAAACCCAAGAAGCTAGTGGCGGCGCTTCTTGGGTTTTAGTTTTTCCTAATTCAAATGGCTATAGCTATATGGAAAAAGATGGCTGATTTTGTTGCCCTAAAAAAATTAATGACCATATCTAGCTTTTTTGCCTGTTATCGGTTACAGTCTGCGAGTGAATATTTTGTCAATACTGTTTTGGGCAGGAAAGACAATTCAAACACCCCCAAGTAAGGTAAATCCTTACTTGTAACTAGCTATTTCTTAGCTCAGTTTAAATTGTTAAAACGTTTGATTTAGAATCGCACTCCTCGTCAAAACCAAAAGAGAGGAGTAAAACACTAGGAGTTAATTACGATGGGAATTTTTACAAAGTTAAAAGATTTTGTTGGTTTGTCTGAAGCTCAAGAGTACGAATATGAGTACGACGAAGCCAATGCTGTGCGCGAATATCAAGACATTTACCAAGAAGAAAATGGTGTCCTTGCTCCAGAACCAGAAGAACCACAAACCCGTAGAACCCGCGAGCGTCCAACTTCTTTAAGATCTCCCTCTGAATCTATGAGCAATGTAATCGGTATGCCTGGAGCTGCCAATGGCTTGTCCCAAGTAATGGTATTGGAACCACGCAGCTTTGAAGAAATGCCTCAAGCGATCCAAGCCCTCCGCGAACGCAAGTCCGTAGTCCTCAACCTCACCATGATGGATCCCGATCAAGCTCAACGTGCAGTTGACTTCGTAGCAGGTGGTACTTATGCCCTCGATGGACATCAAGAGCGCATTGGCGACAGCATTTTCTTGTTTGCTCCTTCCTGTGTTCAAGTTACTTCCCAGTCTTCTGTATTAAATGAAGCACCCATGACTCAGCCTCGTGTAGTACGTCCTACCGCAGCACCAGCACCAGCATGGGCAAATGAAGCTGTCAGTCGCTTCGCTCAATAATTATTGCGATTCAATCATTGCAAATAATTATTATTTAGGTTGTCAGAAAAACATTGAAATCTCAACTCGGTATTATTGGTGGCGGTGTTATGGGTGAGGCACTTTTGTCTCGCCTCACAGCCAGTCATACTTATTCTCCGTCCGATATCTGCATAAGCGACCCTGTACCAGAGCGTCGTGATTTTTTGGCAGAGAAGTATGGCGTGAGAGTAACTCCAAATAATCTAGTTGCCGCTAATACGGAGATGCTGCTACTGGCAGTCAAGCCCCAGTCTTTAAATGCAGTGGCTTTGAGCTTAGCTGACGCTCCCGCCAATTGTATTGTTTCGATCTTGGCTGGCGTAACTATCGAACAACTCGCAGCAGTTTTTCCCGCCAAGCCGATTGTGCGAGCCATGCCCAACACGCCTGCCCAAGTTGGTGCAGGCGTGACCGCGATCGCCACTAATGATTTAGTCGATCGCCAGCAGTTGGACTCTGTACGCAAAATTTTTGAATCAGTTGGAAAGGTCGTCGAAGTTGGCGAAACCCTTTTAAATGCCGTAACTGGTCTATCTGGTTCAGGTCCCGCCTATGTGGCGCTGATGGTGGAGGCGATGGCGGATGGCGGTGTTGCCGCAGGCCTACCGAGGCTGATCGCCATGCAACTAGCCATTCAAACTGTTTTAGGCACAGCCCAACTTTTAGCAGAAACTGGCTTACACCCTGCCCAATTAAAAGATCAAGTTACCAGTCCCGCAGGCACAACGATTGCCGCGATCGCCCATTTAGAAAAAGCGGGTTTACGTTCCGCTATGATAGGGGCGGTGCTTGCCGCTACCAATCGTGCTGAAGAGTTGGGCAAGTCATAGCTGGTCATACTATCAGGGAGTTATAGGTTTTGGATTATCGTCAGGCGGGTGTAGACATCGAAGCGGGGCGCACTTTTGTAGAAAAAATTCGTGATTCGGTCGCGAGAACCCATCGCGCAGGGGTATTGGGTGATCTCGGTGGATTTGGTGGTTGTTTTGAAATTCCTGCTGGCTATCGTCAGCCCGTCTTGGTTTCAGGTACAGACGGAGTTGGTACAAAGCTCAAAATCGCTCAGGCTGCCAGTAAGCACGACACGATTGGCATTGACCTAGTTGCCATGTGTGTTAACGATGTACTGACATCGGGAGCCGAGCCATTATTTTTTTTAGATTATCTAGCTACAGGAAAGCTAGAACCCGATCAACTCGCAGAAGTAGTCAAAGGCATTGCCGATGGTTGTCAAATGGCAGGCTGTGCCTTGCTTGGCGGTGAAACTGCGGAAATGCCTGGGTTTTATGGCGTTGGTGAGTATGATGCGGCAGGTTTTTGTGTGGCGATCGCCGAAAAGTCGGAAATGCTCAATGGCACACAGGTAAATATTGGCGATGTGGTGATTGGGCTAGCCAGTTCGGGCATCCATAGCAATGGCTATAGTCTGGTTCGCAAAATCATTGAAACTAAAGGATATAGCTGGCACGATAAGCTGTATATTTCTGCTGAAACAGAAGACTTGACTTTGGCAGAAGTATTTTTGACCCCGACCCAGATCTATGTGAAGCCCGTATTAGCCGCCTTAAAATCTGATTTAGAGATTCATGGGCTTGCCCACATTACAGGCGGCGGCTTGCCCGAAAACTTACCCCGTTGCCTAAGCAATGGTCAATCCGTCAAGATTTTCCGCAATAGTTGGCAAATTCCCGTTCTATTTCAATGGCTCCAATCTGAAGGGGAAGTTCCTGAACTAGATATGTTCAACACCTTTAACATGGGCATCGGTATGGCTGTGGTCGTGGCTCCAACTAGGGTTGATCAGGCGATCGCTTATTTCCAAGCCCAAGGTTTTACGGCTAATCGCATTGGCGAAGTTATAGCGGGAGAGCGATCGCTAATATTTGGATAACTTAATTTCACAAAGTCTTGATGTGCCAGACTTTGTAAAATTTTTTATGAGCTTAAAGTGCTGTAATACCAAATCCAGTAAGGAAGCAATAAATATCTAATTGCGATCGCCTAGTTCTTATGAGTCAACTTCGTTAACAGGTGATAGCGATCACATTTCTTCTCTGGTTATACTAATGGGGGTAATGGTGATCGCTATTTGCATCGCTCACTTTTGTTAGTTTGAGATTTCCGACAGTCAATCGTCTCCACAATTTCAAAGGGAACAGGTAAAGTTCCTGTTCGTAATTGTGTTGCTAACTCATTGGCAGCATCTAAGGTGAAATTTCCAGTAATTACGGCGCGACCGTCAGCAATTCCCTTCCCTTGAAATTCGGGTCCCACCGATGACGAACTAATTAATTTGTCATCAAGAAAAATTCCTAAAGCTCGTCCTGTCCCGCCGATTTCTCCAGTAATTTTCGCAAACAGGTCTGCACCATTATCATTAAAGGTGATCGCAAGTTGCCAAGATTCAGATCCATTGCCTGTTGGTGTGGCTATGGCATCTTTGAAGCATATTGCCGGTTAAGCCTGTGCGCTCAAAAATATCTTTTAGCCCATCAGTACTTTTTTTGTAGTTTGCTTCACTCTCAGCGATCGCCTAGCCAATGTCCTAAACAAAATGCTGGCAGTTGATCCCGTCACGCGATTCTCCAGTGCTGCTGCCGCATTAGAAGCGCTAGTTGGTAATAGCAATCAATCTTTTACTCAACCAATTGCGACTGCGATCGCCCCAGTTCCACCAATTTATGCACCTGTACCAGCAACTTATAACGAAGTTGCATATAACGGTTATGAGCAGTCTTATAACTCATCTAATTCATCGGAACCTATGAGCAATTGGCAAACTCAAGTAACCTATCCCGTGGCTAAGTCACAGGGTAAGAATAAATGGTTGATTGGGGTAGGAATTGGTGGTGGGGTGATGCTATTGGCGATCGTGGCGGTTCTCGCAACCAGAAATTCGCAGCCGCAAGTTGTGACTACACCAACACCGCAACCGACTGTTGTGGTAACTGTTACCTCTCAACCTACTACCCAGCCCCCAGATATTCCTAGCCCTACACCTGTATCTCCCCAGAATGTAAACCTTATAGAAGATGACGCAAGGCAACTCATCCTCAATTGGCAGAATGTTAAGCCCAGTGTATTTGCTTTTCCCTTTGATCGCCAATTGGCTGCACGCTACACAACAGGTTCACTTCTGCAAGATATTGTGAAACCTAATGGTTCAATTGATTGGTTGCGCCAAAATAATTCTTACTACAAGTATGGTTTCCGCTCTGTTGGTAAGCCGCGATTTATTTCAAGGGATAATTTTCAAGCGATTATCGAGATTAGATTGATTGAGCAGTACACGATGTATAGAAATGGCAGGGTAATTGAAAGTGAAAGTGATTACTATGACAAGGTAGTTAGGTTTGTATTGCGTAAGGAAGATGGTAACTGGAAAATCAGCGATCGTAAGTCTTTGTAAAATTTACAGATATTTACATTAAGATTTTGTCGGTTCTTCTTCGGTTGGCTCGTTTGTTGCTGGGCTAGTGGCGTATAGCTCATTGAGGTGATCACGTTTTTCAGGGCTAATTTCTACAGGCTTTTGAGTAGGTAAAGTTTCGTTACTCTGATTCTCAGATGTTGATTCTGAAGATTCTGGCTTTGGGGTTACGGATGTGGCTTCTTTAGCATTTACGGCATCGGTAAATTTTTGCTTGAGTTCAGACTCAGGATCGTTAACATATGCTCGTGCTTGCTCAATTCCCTCATTATACTTATCTCCAAATTTTGCCTGAATATTATCAATATCCATTTGTAAAGCAGACAAGTAACCATCCCAACCATTTTGATCAATTAGTTCTTTTTGTCTATTTATATATTTGAACTTGTCTTTGTCTCTCAATCCACTTGCGGTTTGATAATGATCATTTTTATCCATCAAAATTGCAGGACCATCGCCTTTTGCGAGAGGACTACTGGCGTTAGATGGCATATGGTGAATTTCTTGCTTACCCTTTCTATTCGGGTATTCTTTATCAAGTTGCTTATATGAGCCTCCAAGGCACTTTTGACCGGACTCTTTGAGTAGATTATCTGGGTTGTCCGAATTTGATAGATTCATGAATTATAGTAATCTC
Source organism: Oscillatoriales cyanobacterium CG2_30_44_21 (assembly GCA_001873375.1). Taxonomy (GTDB): domain Bacteria; phylum Cyanobacteriota; class Cyanobacteriia; order Pseudanabaenales; family Pseudanabaenaceae; genus Pseudanabaena. The sequence continues at coordinate 5,692 of MNZA01000126.1, read as the reverse complement.
TATCATTAAATACGATAACCCCTTCTATAAGTAAATTAGGATCTTCCTGCCAATCTGGCGCATAGATGCCAACACCATACTTAAAGCAGGTTAAACCTTCATCATCTATCTCTAGTTCACTATCGTCAGATTCGAGCCATTCTCTAACTTCAGTGAATGACAGATCAAAGATATGTGTCTTACCTAGTAATAATTTGGCTGGTTCAAAAAATTCTAGAGATTCACAATAGTCTGCCGAATGATAGTGAACGTGAACACCAACTGCATCAAATGCATCAGTCGAGTTTTGAGAAAAAGGAGTTTTATAAAAAGTAGCTGATGGCTTGCCTAAAAGCGATCGCACTTCTTCTCTGGTCATGCCAAAACGGATCTGTCCCACGCCTTGATAGGGATAGATAATCAGTTCAGAAGATTGGGGTTTGCTAATTGGAGTGAGGTATGGTGAAATTGTCATGATTTTTGCTCCGTATTTATTTAATATCTCTATCGCCTGTCTCTGCTGGTTCTGTAGAATTTGGGATTTCTGTATTTTCTTTGCTTTCACCTCTATATTTGTCTAGAGGATGGCTATCAGTTTTAGTATTAGGTTCAGTAGAATTTGAGGTTTCTGTATTTCCTTTGGTTTCTCCCATTCGTTTTCGTAAATTAGCAAAGGGATCAGAACCAGAAGCAGGTCCTAAATGAGTGGGTTCAGAAGAATTGCTTTGAGTAGTGTTATCTTTGTCATCGTCTGTTGCTGTAGTAGATGATTGCCCATCATCGCTTTGAGTAATTGGCTTTGAACCACCATCTTTGTTTGATTCGGTATTGTCATGTACCGTTTTATCAATGCTTGGCTCAGTTAGACTGGGAAATCTTGACTCTAGTCTTTCGAGATTACCTTGATTTGTCTTGTAATCGGCACTATGAGTAGTACCATCTGCCTCATGTTTAGCTTTTATATCTTTTAAATTCTTGTAAGCAACTAACTGTCCCTTATTTGGCTGATTGGTATCGGCGGCAATACTTGGCTTGTTGTTACGTTGTTCTATAGTCATCTTACGGATTAGATTTATAAATGTTGAGAAAGTTTACTTGATAAATACTCTTAGATTTTACCGCTACCATCATCTGAAGAATTGTCTGTTAGGTGTTTGGGTGGGGCTTGGATCGTGTAACTAAAAGGTTTTTCTCCACCATTATCATTTTGGTTTTCTAATCCTGTTTCTTTGGTATCAGGTTGCGTAGAACTTGGTTTGGAATCATTGTGAGAATGCCGATCGCGTACCGAATCTTCAGGATTTTTGAGAAACCGCGTAAAGTCATGTGCTGCATTAGGATCAGAAACCTGTCCATAATCTCCCGATAAATTGTTTTTTGCAGTCAGTTCTTTGGGAGGTGCTTGAATTTTGTATGAGGCAGGTTCTGCACTATTACTATTAACATTTTTTGGAGGTTCAGCTTGTGGTGATGTTGATTTTGAATTTCCAGTTTCCGTATTTTGGTTTACGTTAGGCGATTCTTCTCCAACTGGCTTTCGCGGCGGTACATAGCTACTTTTACTTAGAAATTCTGGGGACAACTCGACATTTGTCCCCGGTATAGCCATGACTTGATCTCGATATGAGCCATGAAGTGTCATAGGTTTGGAAGGTGAATTCATCTTTTTGAGCAATGTATTTTCATGTTCACCGCCCTTAGTGGTGCTAATTACATCAGACATTTATTTCATCTCCCAAAATTTAATATTTAAAATTTCGTCAAGGTGGCGATCAAACTGCCATGTATTAGGAAAAATAAACTGTGGATAGTCATCGCGAACAGTTTCTAGGGCAAACTCCCATGCTAAATCAAAGGATTTTTCCCATATAGACTTTAGGCTAGGGGAATCCATAAGTTCGAGTTTAATTTGCTGGCGTTGTTCCCTAATAGTACGCTCCCAACCATTAAACTCCTGTGGCATATTCACATAGAGACGCTTGAGCAGATGCTCTAGCAATGTTTTCAGCCGTTGTCTTAACTCGCGTTTTTGCGATCGCCCCAAATCCTCAATCTCCTCAATCAAATTTTCAAAATCTACCCGATCAAAATCTCGCGCCTTGAGTTTGGCGATCGTCTCTTCTGTCCAAAGTAAGTAATCAACCTCATAGAGAGTTGTTGGTTTAGAAATAGTCTGGGTCATAATTTTAGCTCCAGATTTAAGCCATCAGAAAATATTGCAAATCTTCAGGATGTTCGGCTGTGAGTTGAACGGCTAAACATACCTTTAAATCATACTGCAACTTTTCTGATAAATAGGGATAGACGATCGCCTTTTCTACCCAATTTTGAAAAGCTTGACTAGGCGTAATATCACGGTTTTGCATATCTTTGGTGAAGGAACTGCGATCGCCGTTAAGCATGGCTTTATTTTCATAGCGAAAAATACCTGCGGCTTCACTTTTGGCATATTCGGGATGGGGAAACCCAAGTTGCAAGAGATGATCTGGGAGTCGGCAAAGATTGATCCAATCGTTGAGAATGGGATGATTGGGATCAAACAGCGATCGCACTAATAGACGGTGAGCTTGATCAATTTGAGCGCCTAGCCATCCGTGAACCTTGGCTTTTTCTTGGACGGCTTCTAAGGCTAGTAAACTGATGGCGCTGCTGAGAATGGCTTGGATTTGGGGCATTGCCAGATGATTCACACCGCGTTCTGCGAGAATTTGTCCCAAGGTGGGCATCACTAAATCCTTGGCGGGTGCGCCAAAGGGAGCCGCCAGTAATTGCAGAATCAGAGTTTGTTTGCGATCTTTGTATTGGGGTGATTCAGACAGAAAGCGAATTGCGTCAAAACCTTGTTCGATACAACTAGCAAATTTGGGATTAGTGGGACAGCCAAATAAGGGAGCATAAAGGGATGGATAGCGATCGCGGAAAGTGGTAAATGTCGCGGCAATCTCGGCATCAGTGAGACAGGGATTAAAGCCATTGCGACTATCATCTTTGAAATTAGGAGCGATCGCTAGGCTTGGTTCAGGATTGCCGCCGATGTAATAGAGCATTTGCCCCGTACCTAGAGAAGCAAGGGATTTTTCCTGTTGCGGTGTTAGCAACATGGCACGACTAAGAGCTTCGCGATTTTTCGCTTCCACAACTCGATGGGCGATTTTGATATTCGTATTTACCATCACATCAGGAACTAGTCCTTCAGGATTCTGCTCAGCGATCGCAATGCCCTGTCCAAAACCACGCACTTCTGCCAACATATTTGCAAAATTCTTAACGGCTTTACCTTTTGGATTTGCGGATTCTTGATTGCCAGATTCGGCGACATTCCCTAAGAGATTGTGAGCTTCTTCCACTAATAATAAATGCTTAAGTTCGCCCGTGGCTTCATGGCGGCGGGCTGTCCAATATTGATAGCAACGATTGAGAATCAATCCCATAATAAAGGCGCGATCGTCAGTATTAGTAACTTGGCTCATTTCCAAAATTACAGGGCGCTGCATCAATTCATCAAAGGGAATCGATTCTGTGGTATCCAGCATTTTACCCAAGGCTCCGCGACAGAATTTATTTAACCGCACGGCGATCGCGGCGGTAATTTCATCGGTAGTTTCCTTTTTGTAGCCCAGTTTAGGAACAATTTCAGGAATCAGTACCAACAAGTCTGAAAAGCGCGGCGGCTGCAAATTACTGTTATCCCCCAATAGCGTAAAGCCTTTGCGTTTGTAAGCTTCTTGAATCAACTGCTCAATCACATTCGGCAAAGGTCCCCACATACTCATGGCAACAGAGAATAGATCGACCAATGCCCCTAAATGACTATCAAGGTTAATCGTGGGCGGCACGGCAAAGGGATTAAATCGGAATGGCGCAGTGCGTTCATCTCCTAATGAGAATATCAGCAGGTCATTAGCCAAACTAGGAACGGATTTTAAGCCGCGATATTCAGTTTTCGCAGGTTCCAATACCATCCAAGGAATCCCTTGTCGCCAGAGAGTTTCCAATAAATAGAGAGAAGAGTTAGTTTTGCCACTCCCCGGCACACCGCAAATTAATAAATGCTGGGTAAGTTGCTTTTTGGTGAGCGACAACGCTCCTAATTGAATTTCGCCTGTACGCTCTTGTTTGGTGCTAGGACGGCGAGCGTCATTGGCTCCTGCGACAGAGGGTAAGCCCCATGTACCATTGCGATCGCGGATCGGTAAACGGAAGATGCTATGTACTTCTTCGGGGCTGAATAACCAAGGCAAGCGATTCAAGTTATAGCTATTTGCCCAACGATGCAGAGTCAGATCGACAAAGTTTTGACGGGTTGCCATTTGTTGCACTTCACTTTTAGCAACTACGATCTCACCTTTACCCCGTTGTTGATTTTCATTATTCGGTTTACCATCGACACTTGCCTTGAGAGCCGCGATCGCGGATTCGGGCAGACTATCAGCAGACATGATCGTAATTGTCATCTCAAACGGCGATCGCCATGTTGCTTGCAATTTCGTCCATGCTTGCGATGCTTGATCGGCTTCAAGGAGTTTTTCCTGTACGGTCATACTGCTAGACATGACACGGGTTTGATTGCTTTCTTGCCTGCTGATATTGGCGATATTGGCATAGAGTCTGGCTTGATTAGAGATGTAACTAGCTTCAGTGGGAGTTAATTCAGTTGCGCGTAAGTTAATCGCCACTGCGACAGGATTAGGATGACAAGCTAAGGCGCGAAATAGATCTTGAAAGTCATTGGCATGGGCGATCCAAGGATAAATACAAACGCCTGTAGCATCAGGAACATCTTTGCTACTAATGGTTTGTAGTGCAGTACTACCTCGCCTTAATTCACCAATTTGTCCATTATTGGCTGGTAAAAATGGTAATCGTAATAGAGCGAGTTGCTCAGGAGTTTCACAAGCTGCGAGAGGGTAGCCACTGGGAAATGTATCTCTGACTTTATTAAAAAAGTTCCGCGCGGCGCTAAGGGTCTCCGCTTCGTTCTGTCCTTCAGTTTTGCCGACTAGTCCAAATACTAAGTTTTGCGATGGATCGCCACTGGCGATAATCCGCAAGCTAATCGTAAAGCGGCGATCGCCATGCAGTTGTTGTACCCAACGCTGTTGTGCTTGCAGTAAAGTATTCAGTGCAGTTTCATAGCTCATGCCTGTGCGAAATTGTTCCTGTGAAATCACATCAGGAATCGCGGGGATAATTGCGCCCCAAAAGGCGGCGGTGCTTTGTTGTTCGGTCTGCTCAACTGCGATCGCAGGTAAGTAGCTTGATTCCCATTTACTTAATGCTGCGATCATCTTGTTGATTCCGTAGGGTGTGTAATTTTACTAGAGTTGAAGTAACAACTTATCGTATTCTGCATGGGAACCTATCCAAAACCAAATAATCGTATCTTTATCCAATTGTCCGACAGCACGATAGTTTTTACTAATCCGCACTGAATAGATTGGTAGCTCTGAATGTATTTTTTTAAATTAGGACTTACGCAAAGAGAAAAAATGATGCGAAAATGAAGAAAGATTTGAGTAAAAGCAATGGTAAAAAAGTTTACTACGCTAGATTATTGCCAGTATCTGATAAGTAGTCAGATAAACTACACAATCACTAACTTGGCAGACCATTTAGAAGAACACAGCCATGACCAGATCAACCGATACCTAAAAGCAGAGAAACTAACGCCGAAATTGCTATGGCAAAACGTGAAACCAACGATTGTGTCAGA
>MNZA01000087.1:0-11773 GCA_001873375.1 Oscillatoriales cyanobacterium CG2_30_44_21 | reverse complement strand
AGCGCCGCTTTCAAAAATTTCTCTGGACTACTCAAAGCCTCAATAGACTGTATTTCATGATTTCTTCTTTGGTTACTGGCTGGTCGGCGTCGCTGGGAATGTCAACCACAACCAAATAGCCTTCGACCTTGCCGCGCCCAACTTTTTGCAAGGCATCCAAAATTTTGGGCATATCAGATTTGAGCAAACTACCGCGATCATCGTAAATTTCTAGCGCCGAGAGGCAACCCAAAGTCGCGTTCCAGTCAAAATTTTGGTTGCTGACCACCGCCGACTTATTACTAAAAAAATTGATCGCCGCGCCACTGCCATGAATCCGAAATAGCGATCGCCCCATATTTCCCGCCCAATAGGTCTGCTGGATTGGCGCATAGTTTCGCCAAGAAGCTGGCAGCAGTGCTTGATAAGCCTCTAAGTTACCTGTAAATCTGCCCTTTTGCTTGGGCAAAAAAGCAGTTACACCACTTTCAAAGGGAACAAATAAATTTACTAAAGAAAATTGACCATAGGCATGGAAATATTCATCATCAGGCTGACGGGAAACCCCCTCCATTCGATAAATCCCCTGTGGAGTGCGTCCATTGGTGAAGTTCCAATCAAGGTTGTGAATCGATTGCAATAGTAGCGGCGCTGACCAAAGTTGCTTCCCCTGTTGGACAAATTTACCGTTACCATCTTTGAGAACACTCAAACATAAAACATCTCGATTGGGACGACAGAACACATACATCTGCGCCTGTTGCGGGGCAATTTCCCAAGCCAACAAATCTTTTAGGCTGGGCAAAGATGCCCGACTCAAATCAAGATTTTTCCCGTTGTTAATATTTTGATTAATAGTTTGGAATGTTGTCTTTAAATGAGGATCTTGCGCCCAGTTGGGAAATTTTTGTTTGACTTTTTGCGTAAGTTTATTGATTTGGGTAGCTTGTTGAGAGCGATCGCCTGTTCGCCCACTGTTCGGCTTTAACTCTGGATAAATGGGAGCTTTGGACAGAGCCGATAGGGCGATCGCCACCCACATGGGGTCAGTACTGTCATTAATGGTGCGTAAAAATTGTTGGCGTAGCTTGCTATAAACTGCGGGCTTGAGGGTATAAAGTTGATGACCAACTTGGAAGGCAGTGTCAATAATTGCTTTTTGCGGGTCGCTCAGATTATTTGCAGTGGCTAGCCGCATCACATTTTCCAAGGCTTGCAATGCATATTCCTTTTCAGGAGCTAGCACCCCGATCGCCCACAGAGACTCTTGCCAATGGGTAAGATGGCGATCGCTAATGGGATATTGCTGAAGATCAAAGCGAGTTGGCGCAGATTTTTGTTGTTGATCGAGAACTTGAGCTTTCCTTGCATCATCGGTTGCTTTTTGTTGATAGGCTCGAATCGGGGGGGCTTGGGCAATAACTGGCTGAGGGAGATTTGCCGTAAGCAGCAAAGCGATCGATGATAAAGCACTAGAAACAAAATAATGCATGGGTATCAAAAAGATAAGGTCAATGCTAGGCGCTGATTTTATCTTAAAAAAAAGAGCGGTGACGCAAAGTGTCACCACTCTTTTTTTTGATGGAGCTAAGCGGATTCGAACCGCTGACCCTCTCAATGCCATTGAGATGCGCTACCAACTGCGCTATAGCCCCCTTACTAATTTCTCAGTTTATCTATAATCTCGCAGATTGTTTTTAATGTCAAATTCAATTTTATAGCGTTTCCCAGTCCAGTGAAGTACGGGATTATTTCCCCGCCTTCGGCGGGGAAATAATCTTCCAAAGTGCTAGTCTGATCAGGATAGGACAAGTGGCGGTGCGATGCGCTGCCACTTGTCTTCTGAGTTTGATAACGCGGCAAAGCTGCGCCATTAATATTTGGAAACCGTCAACACTTGCAGTTTGATATTTGGTTGTAACTGTCCCCTTTGCTGTCATAATGCTAAAAAGTGCCAAAAGCCTTATATAAAGAGGGTTTCTCTGAGCTAGTAGTGCTATAGGATACAAAGCAGCAATCTATGGAAGGATCGACGATCGTAATCAAGGATGATGCGGGTAAAAACTTGACCTGCACTGTCGAAACCGCGTTTAAAGTGGACAGCACCGAATATTTGCTGCTCCAACCAGTGGATGTTTCCGTGCAAATCTTTGCATGGCAAGAAACTGACGACGAGGAAGAAACAGAATTAGTAGATGTTACCGAAGAAGAAATCGATCTGATCTTTTCAACTGCCCAAGCGGTCTTATCGGAGCAGAATCTAACCTTGCGCCGTTCCGCCTATACCTTGACAGTTGAAGGCGAGCTGCCTGAACCAACTGATGAAGATATTATTGAAATTGATACGGAAGAAGATGGTAATTGCGGTGAGTTCCAAGAGCTAGCCCATTTCTATTACGAAGAACAAGCTTTTTCTGTATTTACAGCTTTAGATCCACTCATGTTTATTGCCAAAGTAGGAGACGATGGTTTGCCAGAAATTCTTACTCCCGCGGAAATGGCTGATTTAGAACCCTACGTTGAGCAATATCTGGATCATGTCCTCAGCACAGAAGATGCCGAAGAAGAAGATTAGTTGGTTGTTTTATGGTGCTGCCATTCCTTTAACCATTTTTACGGCTGGCGTGGTCAGCAGTTTTTGGTGGATTTGGGCAAGTGCAGCACCTAGCAGCGTTAACTCTCAGATTAGAGTGACCATATCTGAGGGAATGCCAACGCAGATAATTGGTCAAGAGCTAGAAAAGGCTGGTGTAATCAGATCGAGCCTAGCGCTAAGGTTATGGCTGCAATGGCAATCTTTGAGGAGTAGCCAAAATGTCGCCCTAAGGTCAGGAACTTACGATTTTAGGACAAATCAATCTTTGCAGCAGGTTGTGGAACAGGTCCAGACGGCTCAAGCCACGGAAGTACGGTTTACCATTCCTGAAGGCTGGTCGATCGCCCAGATGGCGCAGTTATTTGAAGAACGAAATTTATTTTCATCCCAAGATTTTATCGCAGCAACTCAACGCACTTCGCCAAGAAGAGAGTGGCTACCCAAAGACATTCCCAGTCTGGAAGGGTTTCTTTTTCCTGACACTTATCAAATTTTGCCATCGGAAGCAACTCCAGATCGCATTATTGACTTGATGCTTGATCGCTTTGAGCAGGTTGCCCTAAAGACTTACCAAGAAAATCAAGCTGGTACACCCAAGGTAAAAATTAGCCTCAAGGACTGGGTGACTCTTGCCAGCATTGTCGAAAAAGAAGCAGTTGTTGAGTCGGAACGGCGAATTATATCAGGTGTTTTTTGGAATCGGCTCCGCAAAAATATGCGTTTGGAATCAGATCCAACGGTTGAATATGGTTTAAATATTCGTCAAACTCCCGAAAATCCTCTGACTTTGGAACAGGTGAGAACCGAGTCTCCTTACAATACTTATCTCAACGAAGGGCTACCCCCTGGGGCGATCGCTTCGGTTGGATTGGCAAGTCTCAAAGCAACCTTAGAACCCGCCGCAACAGATTACTTGTTTTTTGTCGCTAAGTTTGATGGTAGCCATGTATTTAGCCGCAATCTTGAAGATCATGAAAAAGCATTACAAGTAATTGATAAGAGAATTCAACAAAAGGGTCAGTAAAACCCATAAGAACATAAGGAGCGCTGCTGAGCAGCGCTCCTTATGTTCTTGCTCAAGAAATATCGTTGCGGCGCTTCGCGCCGCAACGATATTTCTTGGCTTTATATGTCTATTTCTTCGGTGGAAAAATCCATACTAGATTTGGTTTTTGGTTCACAAAAGTGTAGTTACACTTTTGTGAATCGGGATAAGGTTGCGGAGCGATGTAGTATATTCGTAATTATAAATTACTTAACATTTTCAAAATATTTGTGAAACCTTGGCAACTTATTGCTCCTGACTTAGTTCTGTCAGAACCAATTTATGCAATCACGCCTGAACTGATGGAATCATGTGGGTTGCGTGGGCTAATTTTGGATGTAGACAATACATTGATTGGTGATGATGAATCTGAGGTTTCTGAAGAGATTCGACTTTGGGCAAAAATGATGAGTCCCAATTATTCAATCTGGCTAGCGAGCAACAATTTTAGCGATCGCCGTATTCAAAAAGTAGCTGAAAGCTTAAACCTGCCCTATCGCAGTCGCGCAGCCAAACCTTCTCGTAGAGTCGTAAGACAGGTTTTAGAGGCGATGCAGTTACCGCCAACGCAGGTGGCAATGGTTGGCGATCGCTTATTTACCGACACTATCGTGGGCAATCGACTGGGACTATTTACCATCTTGGTACAGCCCCCTTGCGAGGAAGTGGCTTTGAAGCCTTCGATTTCTTCCATATTTAAAGCCAGATCAAGCTTTTTGCGTAACTGGGAAATCTGGATTGCCCGAAAGTCTGGCGTTAAGATCTAGTACCAAATAAAAAAATGGCTATGCCATTTTTTTATTTGGTATAGTCATTTTCAATTTAATTACAGCGCTTTGCGCTTAAACCCAAAGCAAGCAAGAGGGGTGCGGCGCACCCCTCTTGCTTGCTTTGAACGATTTACAAATCGCAATGTTCTCCGCTCGGAGCATTAAAGTCGCCCGACTTGCCACCACTTTTGTGCAGCAGCCTGACATTGGAAATTACCATTGTTTTTTCCAATGACTTTGCCATGTCGTAGATCGTCAGAGCCGCAACTGTGGCGGCGGTCATCGCCTCCATTTCCACCCCTGTCTCAGCTTTAGCTTTCACCTCAGCTTCGATTTGGTATCCAGGAATATTTTCATCAAGGATGATCTTGACCTCCACACTGGTGAGGTTGAGAGGGTGACACATCGGGATCAAGTTGGAGGTCTGTTTTGCTGCCATCATTCCTGCTAGCTTTGCAGTACCCAACACATCACCCTTCCGCACATTCCCCTCCTGAATTGCATCCAAAGTTGAGGTTTTCATGGATATCTCGCATACAGCGATCGCCCGCCGTAATGTTTGTGGCTTTTGGGTCACATCCACCATCTGAGCATTACCATTTTGATCAAGATGAGTGAGTGACTGAAGAATATCCGTATCCATAAAAACTTTGCCGAAGTTAGCTCAATAAGTTAAAAACAAGAACATAATCACTTTAGATCAAAGTTACAGCCCTTTGCGCGGAATTTAAAACCAGAAAAATTTTTGTAATTTAGGGCCATACCATAAAACAGGAATCGATTTTTGTGCAGGGTTTAAGTAAGCTCAAAGCGCTATAACTTTGAAATTGTTATCTGTCTAGTACAAAAGTTTACCCGAATTATGACTGAGAAGATTGAACTTTATACCCATAATCTGGATGTAACTCAGGCGATCGCTGCCCAACTTGCTCAACTGGTAAGCGCTGGGACAATTATTTTACTAGAAGGAAATCTGGGTAGTGGTAAAACTACTTTTATGCAAGCCTTTGGTGTGGCTCTGGGCATTAGCACCACCATAACTAGTCCAACTTTTACCTTGATCGATGAATACATAGAAGGTCGCATCCCCCTTTATCACATTGATCTTTACCGACTAGAACCCGCTCAGATACCTAGTTTGCATCTCGAAGAATATTGGCGCGGCGATGATATTCCCCTTGGCGTAGTGGCGATCGAGTGGGCAAGTAAGCTAGCCAAATTGCCATCTAGTTATCTCAAGATTAATCTGTCACATCCTGAGCGATCGCCCTTTCATGGTCAACAAATGGATGAAGAAATAGAAAATTTGCCAAGCGATCGCCTAATTCAGATAGTTGCCGAGGGTGCAGCCCATTTAGAAATACTGAAGAACTTGGCAGTAAAGAAAGAAATATTGAAAGCTAAACTCAGAATGGATTTTTAAACAAAAGCGCCGCGATGCGGCGCTTTCTAGCTTTATGGTTGCTTATTTTCAGGTGTCTCCTCTTTACCTTTGACCTCATCCTGAAATCCGCGCAAAGCCTGACCAACACTGCGCCCAATCTCTGGGATACGCTTAGCCCCAAAAATGGCTACCCCAACTAGCGAAATTACAATTACCTCTGGCCAACCAATTCCAAACATTTTGTTAGGTCTCCTCAAACATGATTTGTCTGAGTTAAAAAATGACACCGCCATTTTTTAACTTATATCAACTTTGCCATATAGATATTTTCCAATTGTCGCAGAATGTAGAACAATTGACGATCAAGCAAACCATCAGAAAACTCATGGACTCAACTATCACTTGGTCACTCGGCGGCAGCGATCCCGAATCTGAAGCCAATTTTCTGCGTATTTCGCAATGGTGGGAATCCTTAGCAGGACAGGAAATACTCTGGCAACAGCGCCCCTTGAGCGAAGAATCTGGAAACGTAGCGATCGACTGGAGTAAACAGATTCTTGACGAAACTTTTACAATTCAAAATCCTAGCCTGCGGGGAATCACGATCTATTGGATGAAACCCAATAATCCTGAAGAGCGCAACATATCGGTTGGTTACTTTCAGCTCAACCTTTTCAATCAGCAACTAGACATATTGCCTTCTTCTGGAAGAAGTTATCAATTGAGGATTACTCTGCCTAAAATTGTCTACCAAAAAATTCAGTTACCCAACCCTCAATTTGGCAGCATTACCCAAGCAAACGGTGACTCCATAATTTTATTTCGTGATGAAGCTCAACGCATAGAAGTTCAAGTAGACCTCAGTGCTGAGAATATCAGCGTGTTAAAGCAAAAGCTATCAAATTAAAATGATTTGTGCAGCACATTGTAAGGACAATTCATGAATTGCCCTTAACAATGTGTTGCGCAAGTCCTATCAAAGACTGGTGAGAATCCTCGATCTCCCTCCCAAAACTATTGCTGAAGTTGAAGCTTCCAATAAGATTTCGGAACAAACTAGCCCCGATGCGATCGTAAAGTCACTGGCGGCAAGGCTCCACAAACTAATTGGTAATAGTTAATTATTTTCACAAGCGCGGCTCCGCCGCACAACCAACTCAAATAATGTAATTATGTATAAGTAGCTAGACATAAGTAAACTAAAAACCAAAAAGGTTGTTCCGCCCGCGTAGCGGGTGGAACAACCTTTGGTTCTAGGTTTTGATTAAGCCCAGCTACTTAGTAAATGATCTAAGAATTATGAGCGGCTACTATGCGAGATGGAACTGACCTTCAGCAAAAAATTATGTCTGCCCCGTTTTTTATGGGGTTACCTGAAGAGTCAGTTATTAGAGCAACTGCTCACATGGTCACCCGCAATCACCCAGCCGATCAAGTGATTTTGCTGGAGAATGACTGGGGCAATTCAGTTTATTTCATCCTCGGTGGATGGGCGAAAATCCGCACTTACAACCTTGATGGTAAAGAAATCACCTTAAATATTTTGGGATTCGGCGAAATGTTTGGGGAGATGGCTCCTCTCGATCAAGTCCCACGTTCTACTGATGTAATTACCCTAACTCCGACAGTTATCGGTAGTCTGCCAGCGTCAGATTTTGTGCATCTGATTGAAACAGAGCCAACTGCGGGTATTCATTTAGCCCGATTGATGGCGAAGCGGTTACGGCAAGTAAATCGGCGGTTGCGGTTGCGCGAGGCTGACAGTACCTCACGGGTTGCTGATGTTTTGTTGTTCTTAGCTGAAGGACAGGGAACTAGAGTGGGTGAAGGGCTAGAGATACCTAACTTACCGCATCGCGAACTCAGCAGTTTGAGTGGCTTGGCGAGGGAAACTGTGACTCGGGTGCTGGGTAAATTAGAGCGCAAAAATTTAATTCAGCGTATACCCGATCGCGATGTTCTTTGCATTCTCGATCCTGAAGGCTTAGAGTCCTTAATGGTTTAAAAACATAAATGGCGGCACAGCTAATCTGTTATGATGATGCACGTTATTTTGTTGGTAAAAAGGATAAATGCTGAATCCAGTCGATTTCAGCGGTAGACCGTTTCATTTTGTGGGCATCGGCGGTATCGGGATGTCGGCGATCGCCTATATTTTGGCAAAGCAAGGATTTACGGTTTCTGGCTCAGATATTAGTAGCAATCGCATCACTCAAAAGCTACAATCGCTCGGCGTGAAAATTTTTAAGGGACATCAGGCTGAAAATATTAATCTGAGTCAATCTCCACAGGTGGTTTGTTCCACGGCGATTAATGATCAAAATCCAGAATTTCAGATCGCCTTAGCCAATGGTTTGCCGATTCTCCATCGTTCGGATTTATTAGCAGCTTTGATTGAGCAGTTTCAGGGCATATCGGTAGCTGGTACTCACGGCAAAACTACGACTAGCAGTTTGGTGGGTTTTTTGCTGCTCAAAGCAGGGCTTGACCCGAGTATTGTGATTGGCGGTGAAGTCAGCGCGTGGCAGGGCAATGCCAGATTAGGACAGGGCAAATACCTAGTGGCTGAGGCGGACGAGTCGGACGGCACGCTGGTCAAATTTTTGTCCCACATTGGCATCATTACCAATATTGAACTCGATCATCCTGACCATTACCAAAGCCTTGAACAGGTAATCGACATTTTTCAGACCTTTGCCAAAAGATGTGAAGTTGTGGTCGGGTGTATTGATTGCCCAACTGTAAAAGAGCATATTGCTTTGGACATCACTTACAGCCTGACCGATGTCTCGGCTGACTATACAGTTACCGATGTGCAGTACAACCCGACTGATACTCAGGCTGTGGTGATCGAGCGGGGTCAACCGTTGGGCAAAATTACTTCGGGGTTATTGGGAAAACATAATCTCAGTAATATTCTTGCCGCGATCGCCGTAGCGCGTTATGTGGGAGCCGAATGGAATGTGATTGTGGAGGCTTTGCCCGAGTTTTTAGGAGCCAGTCGCCGTTTTGAAATTAAGGGTGTTCATCATGGCATTACTTTTGTCGATGATTATGCTCACCACCCTAGCGAGATTGTGGCAACTTTAGCTTCGGCGAGACAGCAAAATACGACTGGTCGAGTGGTGGCGATTTTTCAGCCCCACCGCTACAGCCGCACGCTCAAATTTTTGCAGGAGTTTGGTAATTCCTTCGGTGACGCGGACACGGTAATCGTTACGGATATTTATGCGGCAAGCGAAGTAAATGATGGCAGTATTACAGGTGAAAAAATGGCGGAGGTGATTGCCTCTTTTCATGGGCAGGTGCATTATCAACCGACTTTGTTAGATGTGCAGTCATTTTTAGTGAAAAATTTAAAAGCTGGCGACTTAGCGATTTTTCTAGGTGCTGGCAATCTCAATCAGGCGATCACGCCGACTATGCAAGAGTTTCTAAATAATTAGTAATGTGCGGCTTTGCCGCGCATTACTAATTATTTGTATTTACAATATTTATTTTTCATGTCTATCGAACTGCTAACTCAGCCCCAAATCAGGGAAAATGTATCACTGGCGGGATTAACCTCCATACGTGTTGGTGGTGCAGCCGAGTATTATATTGCGCCAAAATCATCCCTCGAACTTGCCGCGAGTCTGGATTGGTCAAACCAGCACCATTTGGCGGTGACAGTTATTGGCGCGGGGAGTAATCTGCTGATTAGCGATCGCGGTTTATCAGGCTTAGTAATTTGCACAAGACATCTGCGGGGACTGGACTTTGAAGAATCATCTGGAAAAGTAACTGCCGCTGCAGGTGAACCTGTGGCGCGACTGGCGATGCAGCTAGCCAGTCGCGGCTGGAGTGGATTTGAGTGGGCGGTGGGTATTCCTGGAACGGTGGGCGGATTGGTGGTGATGAATGCGGGGGCGCAAGGTGGTTGCGCTGCGGATTGTGTACAGTCCGTCAAATTAGTGAGCTTGACTGGCGAAACTATGGTCACTTATCCCCAAGATTTAGGCTTTAGCTATCGAACTTCAGCTTTGCAAGATGTATCGCATTTGGTTACAGAGGCGAAATTTCAGTTTCAGACTGGCGGTAATCCTGAGGCGATCGCCCTCGATACGGAAACAAAATTAAAAGCAAGACATACTGCTCAGCCCTACCATTTGCCCAACTGTGGCAGCGTCTTTCGCAATCCCACGCCTCAGTTTGCGGCAAAACTAATCCAAGATGCAGGTTTAAAGGGCTACCGCATTGGCAATGCTCAAGTCTCAGAACTCCATGCCAACTTTATTATCAATCTTGGTAATGCTCAAGCTAGTGACATTTTGAGACTGATTCAACATATTCAAGCGGTGGTTGGCGATCGCTACAACATCACCCTAGAAACCGAAGTAAAAATGATCGGCGAATTTAAAACTTAATTTTAGATAGCGCGGCGCAGCCGCGCTATCTAAAATCTGTACAGTACAGTCCTCAGCATAGCAAGGGTTATCAAGAGATGAAATGGCATCGCCATTTCATCTCTTGGTATAAGATAGAAGCTTAGAGAAACGCAATAATCTTGATAAATTCATGCAGTTGGCAGTAAGAATTGAAAATTTAAGGAAGACGTATGGCGATACAGTTGCCATAGATGGAATTTCTCTCAATGTGACGCAAGGACAAATTTATGGTCTGTTGGGACCAAACGGAGCAGGTAAAACCACCACCATGCGCTGTATCTGCACGCTTACCACGCCAGACTCAGGAATTGTGGAAGTAGCTGGCGCTAGGGATGCTCGCGCCATTCGCGATCGCCTTGGTTATATTGCTCAGGAAGTCGCTCTCGATAAAGTGCTAACAGGACGCGAATTACTCAAATTTCAAGCAGCTTTGTACCATATTCCTCCCAAGCAAATTGGCGATCGCATTGACTATGTTTTGAATTTATTACAGCTAGAAGACTATGCAGATAAGCTTTCTGGCACATATTCAGGTGGGCTAAAAAAACGCTTGGATCTTGCTGCGGGTTTATTGCATCAACCGCCAGTATTAGTCTTGGATGAGCCAACGGTCGGCTTAGATATCCAGAGTCGGATTGCCATTTGGGAATTTTTACGAAAACTCAGAGCCTCTGGTGTAACTGTCCTGATCAGTAGTCATTATCTTGAAGAAATTGATGCTCTAGCCGATCGCGTTGCCATTATTGATCGCGGCAAAATTATTGCCGAAGGGACAACTGATGAGTTAAAGGCTAAAGTCGGTGGCGATCGCATTACCGTCAGGATTCGCGAGTTTGCAGAGCGCAAGGAAGCGGAGCAAGCTCAAAAGATTTTGCAACAATTGCCAATTGTGCAGAATATCACCATTAATTCGGCTCAGGGTAACGCTCTAAATCTGTTTGTGACTTCAGATGCAAATGCGATTAGTGATGTGCAAAATATGCTTACGGCAGTCGATATTAATGTATTCAGCCTGTCTCAGTCGCGCCCTAGCCTAGACGATGTATTCTTGGCGGCGACTGGACAAACAATTTTGGATGCTGAAATTGCTCAGTCGGAAATATTAGGATCTACGAAGAAGAGGAAAAATTGACATTCTCAGCTAGTAATGCGGCTGAGATTCTTGATTCAGTGAGACAAGACAACTCACTACATTGATGAGTGCGCTTACTCAGCGATTTCTTGACAGTGGTTCCGCACTTGCAAATGCCTTCTGGCTAACTGTTGAATACCAAATAAAGAAATGGCGTAGCCATTTCTTTATTTTAAAAACCATACTGGATTTAGTTTTCAATTCACAAAAGTGTGACTACAATTTTGTGAATTGGTATAACTGCTTTTCTACAATTAGCCGATCCTTTTTTACGCCTAGAAAGAAACTTTGCGTTGTAAATTTTTAAGTTGACGCTCCGACTTTAATTAATGACTTTTGAACCTGCACTAGAGATATAAAAACAATGGATAAATTAAAAATCTTGCAAGACTACTCCTTTCCCACTATAGAATTAGACATAATCAAATTAGACGTGGCGG
>MNZA01000071.1 GCA_001873375.1 Oscillatoriales cyanobacterium CG2_30_44_21 | reverse complement strand
GATCAATTGGTTCGCCATTAGCGCGTAACTCAAAATGTAAGTGCGGGCCAGTCG
This sequence comes from Oscillatoriales cyanobacterium CG2_30_44_21, assembly GCA_001873375.1. Taxonomy (GTDB): domain Bacteria; phylum Cyanobacteriota; class Cyanobacteriia; order Pseudanabaenales; family Pseudanabaenaceae; genus Pseudanabaena. The sequence goes on along the minus strand of MNZA01000071.1, from coordinate 11,789 downwards.
AGAAACCCGTGGAACCAACCGCAGAAATTGGTTGTCCCTTCACCACCGTTTCGCCATCTTTCACATATAATTCACTACAGTGAGCATATAAAGTCGTGATGCCGTTGCCATGATCAATGATCACCGCATTGCCATAGCCACCATACCAGTCAGCATAAATTACCCGACCACTTTCACTAGCGTAAATCACAGATCCATAGTCTGCGCCGAAGTCGATGCCAGAGTGAAAACGCTCCGTCCCAAGGATGGGATGAGTACGCCAGCCAAAATTGCTAGTCACAGGCCCAATCGTGGGATACATCAGTTGTCCCGTTCCAGGGGGCAAGATTAAACCCGAATAGGGCTGCACCTTTGCCAAGATGATTTGTGAAAGGCGGCGCGAGTCTTCAGCTAAGCGATCTTCGGCTTGATTAAGGGCTTGGCGATCGCTTTTGAGACGGTCGATCGCATTTTGTTGAGCAACAACTTCTGCTTCAATATTTGCTTTTTGATACTTTAATTTTTGAGTTAATAGATCTAGCTCATTACCTTGAGCAACTACTTGATTTCTTTGCTTTTCTACCCTTGTTGACTTTTGAGTTAGATCCCCAAGCATCAGGCGATCGCTGTCATAAATCCGCTCAATCTGACGGCGGCGATCGGCAAACTGATTAAGATCACGACTACTCAGCAGAGCCACCCACCAACGTTGTAACTGTTGTCTTTGCAAATAACGCAACCTCGCCGAGGTTGCATCCCGTCTTTTATTGAGATCGTACTCTAGCTCTTGAAGCCGCATACTTAATTTTTGCAACTGCTCCCTAGCGGCACGAATCTTTTTTTCGTTATCTTTAATCTGGGTTTCCGTGACACGCACATTTCGCCGTAGTGCATCTAGGCGAGACTGAGCAGGCTTGGTGAGCGCATTAATTTGTTCTTGCTGTTTTTGAATGATCTGCCGTTGCTGATCGACAAAGTTTTGATAGTTTTTGAGTTCTTCGACAGACTGCGCCATAGCTGGGCTATTCATGCCCAAGCAGATTGCGATTACCATAGCGATCGCCACGGTAATTGAGACTAATTTCTTTTGCCAACCGCGGCGATCGCACATTCGATTCCCTGTCTATTTACATCAATCCCCGAGATTTTTCTGATTTTTTGATTCACGAAGGTGTAGCCATACTTTCGTGAACTGAGATTACACATTGGTTCAAATATTAAGTGGCGAATTTACAAAAGCTAACAAATATTGTTAACTACTTACCCTGATGGCGTTATGGACATTTTTAAAAATGTTTAATCACAGAATTTATCGCATAAAAATGCTGTGTAACAAAAATTTGTAAAGAAAAGTTGAAATTTCCTAATTGCCGTAGCTATAATAACAGTGTTTTGTAATCCCGATCGCATTTCAGGGTCTAAATTAGGAGGTATTGATTTGGCAAGGAGACGTAAGCGGAAGAGTAGACGTCGCCAAGAAGGGCGCAAAATCCTAGAGCATATTCCACAATTTAGTATCGATAGTGGTGAAGATAAACCTGTTACGGCTGCACGTAAGTACATCCATACGCATGGCATTCTCCCTCCAGCATTACTGCTCGTAAGACGTAATGAGCATACAACAGATCGGTACTTCTGGGCAGAAAAAGGGCTGTTTGGGGCGCAGTATGTAGAAGAAAACCACTTCTTATTTCCTAGCCTAAAGCCGCCTGAAGAGAGAGAAGTTGCACTTGCTGGATGTAGATAACTACTTACTAGCTTAAATTAACTATGTAAGTTTACTTATTAGCTTATAAAGCCGATCATTTGGGTATAGCCTAAAAGTTTATTGCAATGCCTATTTTTGTAGCTAATTTTTAGTAAACTAAAAATGATTTACGATAGACTAAATTTCTACGACCAAGCTATTAACTGTATGCATTAATTGTTCATACAAGTTATCGTAAGTATCTTACTAGTTAATAGTGATATTAGCGGTTGATGTACTTCATGGCATCTTCCAGAAGTGACATATTACCGCGCTTTGCGCTTAATCAAATTCCAGAAATATTTTTGAAAGCGGCTCTTCGCGCCGCTTTCAAAAATATTTCTGTACTACTCAAAGCCTCAATAGGTTACAGACTAAAAACCCAGAGGTTGTTCTGCCCGCAAAGCGGGCAGAACAACCTCTGGGTTTAGGTTTTAGTTAAGCCGAGCTAATTACTACTACACAACCAAAACCCAAGAAGAAGGGAATCGTAATTCCTTCTCCATAAAAAAGAGTAAAGGCGGTGATAAGCACCGCCTTTACTCTTTTTTATTAACTATATGCTGGTCTCTTTTTTCCAGCCTCTTGGCATTTTTAGATCATCAGGATCGACGTAGTGACAGGCATAGTCATCTAGGCAAATCAAAGCCCAACCATTACCGTCAATATTGATCAGCTTGTAGGAAGCTTCCAAGACGAAAAACCCTTTGTGGTTGCGGGTGTCAGGCTTGACGTTAACATTTTCTAAGATCATTTTATTAACTTCCTTATGGATAATGGATAAAAATTTATAATCAGTATTAATTAAAAAGCTAGCAACCTTAGTAATTTCAGTTACTTAATATGTGTATAGCCTAACACTGTTATTAAAAATACACTGTTAAGTTTTCTTGACATATCAAGAGCCGTCAAAGCGCTTGGCATTCCCACCCCAATCCATAAAAAATCTGCAAGCATTGCGAAACAGCACTTGCAGACATTAATTTTTATTGGCAGCCTTAGCCTAAAACCCAATCTCTGACCTTTTCTAAGGCTTTCCAATCTGGACGACGACGCAAACCTTCTTCAAAATTCTCAACAATTTCTGGCTTGATGTCTTTCAAAATCATTAACCAGTTTTGAGCAGCTTCAACTTGTTCGCGAACACCCTTCTGAGATAGCTCTAGCATCGCGATCGCCAGATTAATATGTCCTTGGGGATCTTCAGGGGCAATTTTGACGGCTTTTTGGGCGGATTTGATAGCAAGTTTAGCGTTGTTATCCAGCAAATATAACCAAGATAGACAGATCCAGCCACTAGCAACCTTGGGTTGGCGATCGCATACTTTTTCAAACACAGGAATTAAGGTCGCCGCAGATTCACCTTGTTTGTATCGCTCTAAACCTTGAGTGAATAAATCTTCTGCAATTTCTGTATTCATTGAGCGAACCTAAATTTTCAAGCCATGTTTTTTGCCTTAGCAATATTAGCATAAGGTGAGATCAACGCTCGCCTACAGCAAGCTTTCAAAAAATTCTAAGGCAGAAAAATTTACTTAAACTTTACCTATGAGCCAACGCATATCAATTGTTAATGTGGGGATTGACAGGACTAGCTATACCGATACTTGCGATCGCATTACCTTGCTGGCTCAGCAAAATAAATCTGGTTATGTCGTGGCGGCTAACGTCCATGTGGTGATGACGGCTTACTGGAATCGAGCTTATCGTCAGGTGTTGGCTAATGCGGAGATCGTTACCCCTGATGGAATGCCTCTGGTGTGGGGCTTGCGATCTCTAGGCGCAAAAAATCAACAACGAGTTTATGGTCCCGATCTGATGCTAGCTCTGTGCGATCGCGCCGCACAGGAAAATATCCCTATTTATTTATTTGGCGCAACAGTCGCCACACTTCACCAATTAGAGCAGAACTTAAAATCACGCTTTCCAAATTTGGCGATCGCAGGTAAACACGCACCACCATATTTCCAGCTTGATGCTCCTAATTTTGCATCACAATTAAATGAAGACATACAACTCATTTCTAAATCTGGTGCAAAAATTGTATTTGTTGCCCTTGGATGTCCTAAACAGGAATTTTGGATGAGTCAGGCTTATCAGCGACTGGATGCCGTGATGATTGGGGTTGGCGCAGCCTTTGATTTTCATAGTGGCAAAATTTCCCAAGCTCCGCGTTGGATGATGGCGATCGGCTTAGAGTGGTTATATCGCTTTAGTCAGGAGCCAGTACGTTTATGGCGGCGTTATTTGATTAATAATCCTTGTTTTGTAATTTTGTTTTGCCTCCAACATTTACAACGAATTTTCCAAGCTCCCAAGAGATGAATGGCGACGCTTCGCGTCGCCATTCATCTCTTGGGAGCTTTTTTGAAAACGGCGCTCTGCGCTGCTTTCAAAAAAAATCTAGGTTTTAAGTCAGCGCAAAGCGCTGTAGTATGCAAGTAATGAGAGCTATATGTCCTAACTAATTCCCAGTTTGGGCAAGATAGATTAACTGCGGCTTAATAAGTAAACTAAAAACCAGAGGTTGTTCCGCCCGCTACGCGGGCGGAACAACCTTTTTGGTTTTTAGTTTACTTATGCCTAGCTACATCAAGAAAAATTTGTGATGAATTTTAAAAGCAAAAGAGGGCTATGAAAGTGAGTAGCGATCGCCAATCAACTAAAAAACAACCCGAAAAAAACATCAAAAAATATGATATTCGGGCAGGTAATCAGATCAAATGGTCGATGGTCGAGTTCAACTGGTTGCGATCGCTATTACTAATTGCTAGCGATATTTTGAGTCTAGGCATAGCTTGGCGAGTATCTTGGAATCTCAATCAAGGCTTTTCACCCTTGCCGCCTGAACTTAATTGGGGAGAATTTGCAGGATTAACGGGATTATATTGGGCTTTTGCGGCGGCGATCGTCACAGGATTTGCCTATCACAACATTTATCGTGGAGAAGCTCAATGGCGCAATTATGTCAAGCAAGCCCAAGTTATTAGTAATGTTTACATGGCTTCTTTGGTGATCAGCTATTTTTGTGATCCGACTGTGGATGCGCCGCGATCGCTATTTTTCCCCGCTTGGATTGGCAGTGTGGTGATGATTATTGGATTGCGATTGCTATTGACTTTAATTTTTGATCAGTTTCTGATCGCCAGAATCCATACGCCTGTTTTTATCATTGCCCCTAGCGATCGCCTATCTTATTTGGCTAGCATTATTGAAAAAAGAACAGGTTACAGAGTAGTTGGAGTGCTTACTTCTTCCCTCGCTAACACTTCCCATTCCATGCAATCGATTATTAATTCGGGTGCAAAAGAAGTAATTGCTGAAGGACTGCCCGAAACTCAACTCGCTTCTCAACTATACTGGCAACTTCGCAACGCAGGCATAGGGTTAAGGTTAGTTCCTTCTAGCTTAATGCTGCTGCATCGGCGCGGCAGTCCCGAGATTTTTGCCTCCATGCCGATGATTCGGATTGAGTCGTCACTGCTGGCAAATTGGGAATATATTTCTAAGCGTTGTTTGGATATAGTCGCCGCGTTTGTTGGTTTGATAGTTCTATCGCCTGTGTTTGTGGGAATTGCGATCGCCATTAAAAGCAGTTCCCAAGGAAGTGTATTTTATACTCAAGATCGCGTAGGACTACAAGGTCAATCATTCCGTATGTGGAAATTTCGGAGTATGTTTATGGATGCTGATCGCCGTCAAGCTGAATTAGAACATCTCAATAAAAGTTCCGATGGTGTGATGTTCAAAATTGAACATGATCCGCGCATTATTCCCATTGGTCATTTTTTGCGCTGTACCAGTTTGGATGAACTTCCCCAATTGTTTAATGTTTTGCTAGGACAAATGAGCCTTGTGGGTCCTAGACCTCTGCCCGTGCGTGATGTAGCTAGATTCACCAATTGGCATCATACGCGCCATCTGGTCATGCCAGGAATTACGGGGCTGTGGCAAATTTCGGGGCGATCAGATTTAGACACGATTGATGATGTGGCAAAGTTGGATTTGTTTTATATAGATCGCTGGTCATTGAACTTCGATCTAGAGATATTGGTTGAAACTGTACGTTTAGTTCTATTTGGGAAAGGTGCATATTAGGCAATAAGCTTTTGTTTGATCTCTTCAGGATTCCTAAATCCAATTGCGATCGCTTTATTATCCTTAACAAATAACGGACGCTTCAAGAGCATCGAATCCTTGGCATAGGCTTCAATCCATTGAATATGTGACCATGTTTCCTTTTCTGATCCCAAAGCTCGGTAGGACTGTCCAGAAGTATTCCGCATTGACCTCTCCCCAAGCGCATTGACCCAGTCTGCAATCATTGATCGCGTGGGAGGATAATCTTTCGTATTTATAAATTCGTAAGCAATATTTTGACTTTCTAACCAAGCGATCGCTTTTTTGCAAGTTCCACAGTTGGGAATGCCATAGACTTGAATAGACATATTTTTTGTGATTATGGATATTGTTTGTGTTTACAGCGCTTTGCGCCGCTTTTAAAAATCTTTTTGTACCGCTTAAAACCCAAGAAGTGATCGGCGGCGCGAAGCGCCGCCGATCACTTCTTGGGTTTTAAGAAAGCGCAGTATCGTAATTCTAATTCATTTGCCAAAGTGTTAACTAAAAAGTACCTGAGAAGAACTCTAATCAAGCAACGCTGCCAAGTGCCATCCTCGATTTGGCAGCAAAAAAGTCGCGCAATAGGCGATCGCCTATCCAATTGGCATTTATTCCAACAAGCTCAAAATATTCTCGCCTTTACAAGTTTCCGCCAAGAGCCAGATTTGAGTTCCCTTTGGCAAAAGTTTCCTAATAAAAATTGGGGCTTTTCTCGTTGTGTGGGACAAGATTTGATCTGGCATCAGGTGGCGATCGCTGATTTTGATCTATCGATGCAATCAGGAAGTTATGGAATTTTAGAGCCTAATCCCAATTTACCCTTAATGGATTTACAGAACATTGATTTGATTTTGATTGCAGCCGTGGCTGGCGATCGCAGTGGTTATCGACTTGGCTATGGCGGTGGCTTTTATGACCGTTGGCTGCCCAATTCCAGAGGCAAGAAAGTGGGGATTGTGTTTGATGAATTTTATTTAAGAGAACTGCCTAATGATCCTTGGGATGTGAAATTAGATGCGATCGCCACCGATAGACAGCTAGTTTTTATTTAATGTTAGGATCATCTCAGCTTCTAATTGCATGAATATGGCGATCACAAACCAAGCCCAAACTCCAAAAACAATATCCCATCGCGATCTTTACGAACAAGATTTTTACTTGTGGATTGAGCAAGCGGCGAATTTATTGCGCGCAGAAAATCTGAACGAATTGGACTTAGAAAATCTGATTGAAGAAATTGAGAGCATGGGTAGAAGTGAAAAAAGAAGCATCAGTAGTAATCTCAGAATACTGTTGATGCATTTGCTCAAGTACAAGTATCAACCCGAAAAACGTTCTAATAGCTGGCGATATACAATCATTGAGCATCGCAAAAGAATCCAAGAAGATTTGGAAGATAGTCCTAGCCTGAGGAAACATTTTTTAGCAGAATTTGACAAAATTTATGCAGATGCAAGGGAATTAGCTAGCGTTGAAACTGGCTTAGATATTAATCTATTTCCTTGCGAGTCGCCTTTTACCACTGATCAAATATTAGATAAGAGCTATTTGCCTGCCTGACAAGTAGCTCGGCTTAATTAAAACTTAAACCCAAAAGTTGTTTCGCCCGCGTAGCGGGCGAAACAACTTTTGGGTTTTTTATGCTTATCGAAAGCAATGTGTACGGTAAGCCGATCTAGATGCTGACTCGATTGGCGGTATATTAGCACTCAATGACTTAGAGTGCTAAAGCTTATAGAGCTTACTCTGATTAAACTTTAAGGAGGTAAGACATAGTGGCATCATTAACCCTACATACTGGTACATTGCAACCCCTAGGCGATCGCCTACTGGTGAAAGTCGCAAACAAAGAAGAAAAAACAATTGGCGGTATATTTTTGCCAGACACTGCTCAAGAAAAGCCTCAGATCGGTGAAGTAACTGCCGTTGGCCCTGGTACAAGAAATGAAAAAGGCGATCGCGTTGCCCTAGAAGTTAAAGCAGGTGACAAAGTGCTTTATTCCAAATACGCAGGCACTGAAATCAAGCTAGAAGGCGTTGATTATCTGCTTCTCGCTGAAAGAGATATTTTAGCGATCGTTGAGTAAAGCTAATAGCTATTAGCCGTTGGCTGTTAGCATTCAAAACTCTTCATTCAGAAGCAATCTAAAAAAGCTAAAAGCTAATCGCTAACAGCCCCATTACCAATCCCAAAATCACCCATTACCCTCATAACTAAAAATGTCTAAAATCGTAGTATTTGATGAAGAATCTCGCCGCGCCCTTGAGCGTGGTGTCAATGCCCTCGCTGATGCAGTGCGCGTTACCCTTGGACCAAAGGGTCGTAACGTTGTTCTTGAGAAGAAATATGGCGCTCCCCAAATCATCAATGACGGTGTGAGCATTGCTAAAGAGATCGAACTAGAAGATCCTCTGGAAAATGCAGGCGCTCAACTAATCCGTGAAGTTGCTTCTAAAACCAATGATGTGGCAGGTGATGGTACTACCAGCGCTACCGTATTAGCTCAAGAAATGATTCGCGAAGGTCTGAAGAACGTTGCCGCAGGTGCAAACCCAGTCGGCGTTCGCCGTGGTATCGAAAAAGCGGTGGCATACCTCGTTGGCGTAATTGCTCAAAAAGCGAAGGCTGTGGACTCCAATGCCGAAATCGCTCAGATTGCCACAATTTCCGCAGGTAATGATTCTGAAGTTGGCGAAATGATTGCCCATGCCATGGACAAAGTTGGTAAAGATGGCGTAATCACCGTTGAAGAATCCAAATCGCTTACCACGGAATTGGAAGTTGTTGAAGGAATGCAACTCGATCGCGGTTACATTTCTCCTTACTTCGTCACTGACAACGAACGTCAATTGGTGGAATTTGAGAATGCCAAGATTTTGATCACCGATAAGAAGATCAATGTCATCCAAGACCTCGTTCCCATTCTCGAAAAGGCGGCTCGTTCAGGTTCTCCTTTAGTAATCATTTCGGAAGATGTCGAAGGCGAAGCGCTTGCAACTCTAGTTGTCAACAAGCTGAGAGGTTCTCTCAATGTCGCCGCGATTAAGGCTCCTGGCTTTGGCGATCGCCGTAAAGCGATGTTGCAAGATATCGCCGTTCTCACCGATGGTCAAGTCATCTCGGAAGACACTGGTTTAGAAGTCAGTGCTGCAACTCTAGAAATGCTTGGTACTGCTGTCAAGATCACCATTTCTAAGGACAAAACCACAATTGTTGCTGACACTGCTAACAAGGCAAATATCGATAAGCGTGTTGCCCAAATTCGTAAAGAGTTAGATCTTAGTGACTCTGACTACGACAAAGAAAAGCTACAAGAACGTATTGCTAAGCTCTCTGGTGGCGTAGCCGTTATCAAAGTCGGTGCAGCCACTGAAACTGAACTCAAAGATCGCAAACTCCGCATCGAAGATGCGCTCAACTCCACCCGTGCGGCGGTTGAAGAAGGTATCGTTCCTGGTGGTGGTGCAACCTTGGCTCACCTCGCTGTCGAATTGCAAGATTTCAAAGCAACCTTGAAGAACGAAGAAGCGATCGGTGCTGACATCGTAGCGCGTTCCCTCTCTGCGCCTCTTCGTCAAATCAGCGATAATGCTGGACTAGAAGGGACTGTGGTCGTGGAAAAGGTCAAAAATCTTCCCTTCAATCATGGCTTTGATGCCCTCAAGGGAGAATATGTTGATCTGATCGCGACTGGGATCATTGACCCTGCTAAAGTAGTGCGATCAGCTTTGCAAAATGCTTCTTCTGTCGCTGGTATGGTCTTGACCACCGAAGCACTAGTAGTTGAAAAGCCTGAGAAAAAATCTGACGCTGGTGCTGCTGGTATGGGTGGCATGGGCGGAATGGGCGGAATGGGTGGTATGGGCGGTATGATGTAATCATCGCCCCTTCAAACTCAAAAAAATGGCGGCACGAAGTGCCGCCATTTTTTTGGTTACTCATGCCTAGCTACTTATCAATAGTATGGGTTTTCAATTCACAAAAGTGTGTCTACACTTTTGTGAATTGGTATTACTTATAGCCTGCGGCTTGAATAGAGAACAGATGTGCGTAGCGTCCATTGGCTTGTAGTAGCTGTTCGTGACTACCCTGTTCAATAATCTTTCCGTCACCCATAACGACGATCTGCTCCGCCATGCGAACTGTGGAGAATCGATGGGAAATTAAGACCACCATCTGATCTTTGGTGAGAGTGTGGAAATGATTAAAAATATTCATTTCTGCTTCCGCGTCCATCGCCGATGTTGGTTCATCTAGCACAAGAATATCTGCTTGCGATCGCATAAAAGCACGGGATAGAGCGATCTTCTGCCACTGCCCACCCGATAGCTCCTGACCACCCTTAAACCATTTGCCAAGCTGAGTTTGAAATCCTAAAGGCATATTGTCAATAAAGGGCTTCGCCATTCCTTTTTCGGTAGCAGTGATCCATCTTTGCGAATCATCCATTTGTTCCACATCACCAATGCCCACATTTTCACCGACAATAAATTGATACTGCACAAAGTTCTGAAAAATCACACCAATACGGCGGCGCAGAGTCTCGACATCCCAATCATTTAAGTCCACTCCATCTAGTAAAATTCTGCCACTGGTGGGGCTGTATAGTCTGGTTAAAAGTTTGATTAGAGTTGTCTTACCAGAGCCATTTTCGCCAACGATCGCCAGCTTTTCGCCATATCGCAAATGAAGGGAAATATTCTGCAAGACCGGCTGTTGGCTTTCGGGATAGCAAAAAGAGACATTCTCAAAGCGAATGCCATCGGCATCAGTGCCTTTAATGATTGAACCTTGGGATTGGGGAATCGGTTCATCTAGGAAGTCATAGAGATTGGCAAGATAAAGATTGTCTTCATACATTCCCCCAATAGAAGTAAGAGCGGCGGCAAAAGTGGACTGTCCTTGACGGAAAACGATTAGATACATGGTCATTTCGCCAAGGCTGATTTTACCTGCGATCGCTTCCATCACAATCCATGCGTAGGTGGCATAGAAGGCGCTTGTACTCAGCAGCCCTAGCAAATATCCCCATAAACCTTTCTGAATTGTGAGATTACGGTCTTCAACATAAAGGCGATCAAAAATGTCACGATAACGTTGCAATAGCATCGCTCCCAATTGATAAAGCTGCACTTCTTTGGCGTAGTCTTCCCGCGCTAGCAAAGTCTCGATGTAATGGCTCTGTCTAGTTTCGGGCGATCGCCACTTAAACAAACGGAAGGAATGCTCCGAAAATCGAGTTTCGGCAATAAAAGAAGGAATTGCCGCTACTACTAAAACAATCACCGCCCAAGTTGAAAAACTGAGCAATAGCCCGCTAAAGGTTAGCAAGGTCAGCGCTGACTGACCTAATCCAAAGATGCGACTAATCAACGACAACGGACGACTGGAGGCTTGCGATCGCGCCTGAGTCATCTTGTCGTAAAATTCTGAATTTTCAAAATGGGCCAGATCCAAAGTTAGCGCTTTTTCTAAAATCAGCACATTTACGCCATAGGCAAGCAGAACCCTTAACAACGATTGACAAACCCCCAATCCCTTTTGGCAAGCTGCTAAAACCACAAAGGCGATCGCTTCGAGAGCCACATAGTTCAGCGCCAAATCACGCTGGGCGATAGTTCCATTTTGAGAGGCTAAGATTACGCTGTCCACAATCAACTTACCAATATAGGCGATCGCCGCAGGTAATAAACCACAAAAAATCGTCAGTATCGCGATCGCGATCGTCAGGACTTTACTGGTATTCCAGACTAAGCCTATGGCTTTGAATCCATAGAGAAAGATGCTTAAAGTTTTGCGGAAAGATTTAGCAAGAAATTTAGGGGACTTACTGTTTGAGGTTTGGGTTGATCTGCTGGTCATGCTGCTAGGTAGTACAGGCTTTGTATAGCTGTAGCCAATCTTGTGAGGATATAAAACCCAAGAGACGAGTGGCGGCGC
>MNZA01000189.1 GCA_001873375.1 Oscillatoriales cyanobacterium CG2_30_44_21 | reverse complement strand
CGACTTAAATCAAGACTACACCCCTGAAGTACAAGCTATTTGCTCCATCAGGTGGATTATTGAGGAATTTCATCGGGAAATTAAGCAATTGACGGGGATTGAGGCTTGCCAGTGCCGTAAATCCAGAATTCAGCGTAATCACATTGCTTGTGCCATGCTTGTTTGGCATCATCTTAAACGTTTAGCTTTTCAATCTGGTAAAACTATCTACCAACTCAAATGCGGACTTTTATCTGATTATTTACGGAGCCAGCTTAATCATCCTTCTATTCCTATGGTTCTTGCGTAAGTCCTAACTTAGTTAATTACTCAGCATCATCGGCGAGGGCAAAGCGGCTATATAGAAATTCGAGAATGTAATTACGGAGCGAATAGTAACGCGGATCATCGGCGATCGCTTTGCGATCGCGCGGACGGTCAAAGGGAACATCAATGATTTCCGCAATATTAGCGGCGGGGCCATTGCTCATCATCACAATGCGATCGGCGAGAAATAAAGCTTCATCGATTTCATGGGTAATCATCAGCGCCGTGACTTTATGTTCGCTCCAGATTGTCAGTAGCTCTTCTTGCAACTCCTCGCGGGTCATCACATCTAATGCGCCAAAGGGTTCATCAAGAATCAGAACTTCGGGACGAATCGATAAAGCACGGGCGATCGACACACGCTGACGCATCCCACCCGAAAGTTGTTTGGGCTTCTTGTCCATTGCTTCGGTCAAGCCCACCATTGCCAAACTATCCTTAGCAATTTTGATTTTCTCTTCCTTAGATTTATCGCTGTAAACTTGCTTAACCGCCAGTAACACATTCTCAAAAGCGGTCATCCAAGGCAGTAATGAATAGTTCTGAAAAACCACCATGCGATCGGGGCCTGGACGCAGGATCGGCTTCGATCGCAAACAGATTTCGCCACTAGTGGGACGATTAAAACCTGCAACCATATTCAGTAATGTCGATTTGCCACAGCCAGAGTGACCAATCACACAGATAAACTCACCCTCATACACAGTCAAGTTCACATCTTGGAGAACTGTGTAAGCACCTTTAGGCGTGGGGTAGACTTTAGAAACACCATCAATCACCAAAAAGGGATCTTGATGTTTGGATTGTTGATTGTCTGTTATGTCAAGGGTTTGCATAAGGGAAATTAATGGTTAGGTGGAGGATTGAATTGGGAATTAGGAACTATAAATTTTATGATTTATAGCTCCTAATCAAATCTAAGAAACTATTTAAGAATTACTTTCTGTGGTCAAAAGCCCCAAGAGATCCCCCTCAATCCCCCTTAAAAAGGGGGGAGGAATTTAATTCTCCCCCCTTTTTAAGGGGGGCTGGGGGGGATCTAGATAATTATTAAATGGGTTCTAAGAATCCGACTGAACTGTGAACTTGCTGATATAGAAGATAAACTTGTCAAGGAAAAAGCCAACTACGCCGATGTAGAAGAGAGATAAAATCAATTCGCTGCTCTTTTGACTGTTGTAACTATCCCAAATAAAGAAGCCAATACCCACGCCACCTGTAAGCATTTCCGCCGCCACGATCGCCAACCAAGATAGACCAACCGCAATCCGTAAACCCGTAAAAATATAGGGCGCAGCCGATGGCATCAAAATCGTGATGAAGTAATCAACTTTGCTCAGACGCAATACTCTAGAAACGTTGCGATAGTCTTGGGGAACTTGCTGCACACCCACAGCCGTATTCATCAGAATCGGCCAGATCGAAGTTACAAAAATTACGAATAGCGCTGCCGCTTCGGTGACATCTAAGCCCACTGACTTTAGAGATTCATTAACACCTTGGAAGGCAGACATGGCGATCGGGAGCCACGCGAGGGGTGGAATCGTGCGTAATACTTGGAAAATTGGGTCAAAGGCGCGGTATAGAAAGGCATTAGTGCCGATCGCAATGCCAAGGGAGATACCAATAATCGCCGAAGCGGTGTAGCCAACAGCCACACGGCGCAAGCTGGTCATCGTTTTTATGCCCAGCCCTTGCTCAATGGTGAGCTTCTCTTTGAGAGCTTGACGGGCAGGGCTGTCGATTTTTTCGGCAGTGTTGACATCAAAATTGGCGCGATCAAAAAATGGATGCCAAATATATTCTTGAGTTTCCTTCCAGACTGTTGTTGGTGCTGGCAATGGTGGTTTTGCTCCAGAACAGAGAATTTGCCAAATCCCTAACAAGAAGATGAGAGCAATCATCGGCGGAATGATATTTTTTGCCTGTAGTTGAAACCACTCACCAATCTTATTCGCGCTAAATCGAGAACTTAAACTACTTGTCGCCATTGTGTATGTATCTCCTAAAAACGTTAAATATGGCTAGTAGGGGCGG
>MNZA01000016.1 GCA_001873375.1 Oscillatoriales cyanobacterium CG2_30_44_21 | reverse complement strand
CAGCATTCCCTTTTATGAAGTTGTAGGAACGACCAAACTGCCGTCGATATGTGCGTTCGCTGATTTCGCTATATCGACTCAGATTCCTGAAGTTTACTTTCCCGCACATCACTATGATTGTCGAAAACAGGATTGATAGAAATTTCTGTTGTACTTTACTCTCTGTCTTCGCTACTATATCGATGATGCTATTCATTTGGTGTTTTGTTTCAACACTTGCACCTTATCCGATGAATAGCTTTTTTGTCTCCTTTTTTTATTTGTCCGCAGTATTGATATAAACGAACTTAATTAATACCAAATCAAGAAATAGCTACGCTATTTCTTGATTCAAAAAACCATACTGAGTTTGGTTTTCAATTCACAAAAGTGTAGTCACACTTTTGTGAATTGGTATAACTTGAGTTCAATGAACAAATTTTCGTCATCCCCGAAATTGCTCTATAAACTGACGGTCGATGGATTCTTTCCAAGACCAAAGTAGTTTTGATGGTCCAAAACATAGTCCACCCCAAGCAACGATCGCTTGTAAATATTTTTCGCTAGATTCGGTTCTATATCCAGTGCCGATTATGGAAAGATGCTGTTTTTGGGGATAAAAAGGAACTAGTGGTTGACCTGATGATACGCGCTGTAAATTTCTAAATAGAGGTTTGCCTTGATGTACTGCGAACACACCTGCTTTGGGGCTGGGATGGCTAATACTAGAGGCAATATCTCCAGTGGCAAAGATGTGGGGATGGGAAATAGATTGCAGTTTATTGTTAATTAGGATAAAGCCTTTCTGGTCAGTGGGTAAACCTGAGTCACGAATCCATGGTGGGGCTGTGGCATTAGTGAGCCAAAAAATGCGATCGCACTGTAATGTAAATCCTGATTCGCAACCAATTATTTTGGGAGTTTGCAGAGGGTACTGCTCGGATTGATTGTCAGAATCAGGTTTGATGAGATTGACAGTTTCGCGTAAATGAACATAAATTCCTTGATCGAGGAGAACTTGCTCAAAGCGTTTTCCTACTTTTGCAGGGTAGCCCGTCATTAGAGTTGCTTGTCGATGCAACAAATGAATTTCCAGTAACATTGGCGATAATCCTTGCGATCGCAAAATTGATTCTATTCGTGACTTGATTGTGAAAGCTAATTCGACCCCACCAGCACCGCCGCCAACAATACCGATGCGTAATGGGCGCTCAGTCGGTATCGCCCGATCGCTTTCTAAGGATGTTAATAGCTGTTGCCAATGGGTCAAAAACTGAGGTACTGGTTTAGCTGCGATCGCATATTGATCGACTCCCATAATCTCTGATGTGGCAGGGGTACTGCCAATGTCAATCGACAGCCAATCAAAATCAATGGGTGGATGGTTTTGGCATAGCACTTGTTTATTGGCTAAATCTAAATTAACTGCTTGATCGACAACTAAGTTTGCCTGAGAGAATTTGGCTAGATTTACTAAATCAATATGACATTCCTTAAAACTGTAATGACCAAGAATATGACCAGGCAACATTCCTGAATAGGGGGCATCGGTAACATCGGTAATTAACGTAATCTGAATATCATTGGCTAATGGATAGATACCAAATAAACGTAAAGCGATCGCATGGCTATGACCGCCACCAATCAAAACTAGGTTTTTCATAGGGGTTGAGGCTAAATTTAGGCGATCGCCCCACTGCAAGAACTTCCTGCACCTGCGGTACACCCAAAACAATGACGACCTGTGATGATTTGGCGATTAGCTAATGATTGAGGATTAAAATCACGGATATGTAGATATTTTTGATCAGGTTGTTGAATTTCCAAATCTAACATTTGATTAAAATCACAATCAAATAATCTACCATCCCAAGAAACGGAAATTGTATTCCGACACATCAGCCCTGATACAGTATCAGGGTTATAGGAATTGACTAGCAGTTCCATATAGGATTGCAAATTACCAGACTGTTCTAACCATTCCAGATGACGAGATATTGGCATATTGTTAATCGCAATCAGGCGATCAAAGGTAATTCCATGATTTTCCCGCAGACCTTGTTTCCACATTTGCTCTAGTACTGCCGCTTGAGTGCAAGACAGGGTAGCATCGGCAGGGTTGCTGACTAGAGTTAGTTTGAGATGCGGATTACCTTTGCCATAACCCACGGCATTTAGGCGGTGCAGAGCTTCTATAGATTGCTCAAAAGTGCCATCACCGCGCTGTTTGTCAGTATTTGGCTGGCGGAAATGTGGTAGAGAGCAAACGACTTCCACTTTATGTTCGGCAAGCCATTCTGGTAAATCCTGCATCGTCGGGAGTAGCAACACAGTGAGATTGCAGCGATCGATGACGTGCTTGCCACGCACGACACATTGTTCAACTAAATAGCGAAAGTGGGGATTTAATTCTGGAGCGCCGCCCGTAATATCAACAGTATGGGCTGAGGTCTGATCGAGGGCTTTGAGGCAGTCATCAATGGTTTGGCGATCCATGTTTTCGCGGCGATCGGGTCCCGCATCAACATGGCAATGACGACAAGCCATATTGCAAAGTTTGCCAATATTGATTTGGAAAATTTCTAACTTAGAGGGAGTGAGTTCCGCCCATCCACTTTTATTGATCGTTGCGGCGAAATCACCTTGCTCTGGCAAGCGATCAAGATCAAGGGATTCTAAAAGTGTAATTTGGTTTTGGGGACTAGATAGAGCTGCGTGACGTTGGGTTAGGGAAGTAGTTGCGGTAGGGGACATAGTTGTTTGGAAGAGGGAGAGATAAGCTAATAAATCGGCGATGGTGTGATTTTTGAATGTGATGTAGGCAAAGTCAAAAATCTTGCTAAGAGCATTTATTCAGTTACTTTCTCATCTAGGGCTTTACGGGCAATGCGGGTCACATAGACGGTGACGGCAACTGTGGCAATAAAACCAACAATGCGTATGATCCATTGAATTGTCGGATCAGTGGGTGAATTTTCGCTACCAATTCTGGCGAGATCGCCAGCGAGGGAACCAATGTAAACATACATCACTGTCCCTGGGAACATCCCGATGGATGCGATCGCATAGTCTTTGAGAGACACACCTGTGACTCCAAAGGCATAGTTAAGCAAATTGAAAGGGAAGATGGGTGAGAGGCGAGTTAATAAAACAATCTTGAATCCTTCATAGGCAACGGCTTTGTCGATCGCGGCAAATTTCTGATTACCTGCAATTTTTTTGCCAATCCAGCCCCGTGCGAGATAACGCCCGACTAGAAAAGCAGCGATCGCGCCGATTGTTGCACCAATAAATACATAGATCGAGCCGAAGACTACCCCAAATACTACTCCTGCACCTAAGGTGAGAATGGAACCTGGTAAAAAGGCAACGGTGGCGATGATATAAATACCAATAAAGACAATCCCACCGACATAACCGAGACTTTCTACCCATTGCAAAGCATTGCGAAGTAATTCTTGAGGGTTAAATCCTCCTGTGGGGACAGCAGTTTGAGCATAAACTGGATTCGTCACCAAGAGAAAGGCGATCGCGCTTAGAGCTAAATGTGGAGCTAAATAAATTAGCGATCGCGCTCTCTTCATCGATATAATTTTGTTGATCAGCATGGTTTTTAGCCTTAGTTTAATTCGTTCAAATTCATTAAGGGAAATAGAACAAGTTGCTTTCTTTCTATTTCTAATTAACAGCAACCGCCGCCGTTGTAATGCCAAGTGGAATCAGTGACAATTACTTCTTGAGGGAACTTAGTCGCAAGGTTTTTGGCAGTTTTATCGCAGACCGCAACAGGATTGCCAAGTAACAAAACATGACCAGCGCGATCATCAAAAATCTCTTCTGTTCCGTTATAAATGGCAGTTTTCCCCGTAAAGATACAAGCCCCATCTTTAGGAATGGGAACTTTAAAAGATACAGAGTCTAAACTTTCCAGTAATAGCGGTGCATCTAGTTGAAATGTCTGGGTGTCAAGTAGGCGATAGGGGCGACGGGCGCGAATTTCCACTTGACCAAAACCTGCATCGATTAGCTGTTGCGTATATTCCGCATAGGTCATTGCTCCAGAGAGACACATCGCTCGCAGACGTTGATCGGCTTGCAAATGGCTAGGGATTGGGCGAGTGGCGATCGGGTCACTCATGATTAATCTGCCTTTAGGTTTGAGAACTCGATAGACCTCCTTTAAGGCGAGTCTTAAATCATCGGGTTCAAAGATATTAAAGAGGCAATTCTGAGCGACTACATCGACTGAAGCATCGGCTACAGGCAATTTGAAAGCATCACCATCAAGGATTTTCACAAAGCTAGGATCGAACCAAGGGTTCTCTTTTGCCGCTAGTTGTAAATTGCGAATAGCCGCATCGCGCATCTCCGCAACGGGATCAACGGCAATCACCGCCGATGGACGGCGACAAAAATAGGCAAATTGTAAAGCTTCTAAACCACCACCAACACCGATATAGAGAACCGTTGGCGATCCTGTTAGTTCCGTTGGCTGAATGGTTGTACCGCAGCCATAGTTCATTTGTTGGATGATTTCGGGAATTTTCAGATCAGGATATTGTAATGGAGGAGTACTGATGCAGCACAAGCCAAATTGTGGGGTTTGAGCGGCTTCAGCATAAAATTTGGCAGTAGTTTCGAGATAGGTCATGATGTTGTGGTGGTTAACTAAATTTTGATAATAACTTTAAGAATGACTGAGTACGAGGAGTAAGCAGGGTTTTGCGATAGGCATCGGCGGCTTTTTTGATGGCATCGGCTTGGGTGGGATAGGAATGAATGACACTGGATAGAGTATTCAATCCCTGTTTTGCCACGATTGCTAAACTAATTTCGCCAATCATGTCGCCAGCGTGACGCGCCACGATAGTGCCGCCGAGAATGCGATCGCTACCTTTTTGATGCAAGATCTTCACAAAGCCCTCGGTTTCACCATCAAAGATAGCGCGATCGACACTCGTAAAGGGAATCTTAATCTCATCAGTTTCGATCCCTTTAGCACGAGCTTCACTAGCATACATTCCCACATGGGCAATTTCAGGATCGGTAAAAGTCACCCAAGGCACAACCAAATTACTAACTTTGCTACGTCCTAAACCAAAGGGAGAGAATAGGGTATTCTTGATCACGATACGGGCGGCGGCATCAGCAGTATGCGTAAACTTGAGATTTGAGCAGATATCGCCTGCGGCATAGATATGGGGATTGCTAGTTTGCAGATAGTCATTGACGATCACGCCGCGCCGTTGGTTATATTCCACGCCTGCTACTTCCAGATTTAAGCCTTCCACATTTGGCGATCGCCCCGCACCGACTAAAATTTCATCAATCCATATTCTTTTAGACTCTCCATTTTGCTGATAGCTAATGACTTTGCCATAATCCTTAGCCTCAACATATTCTAGTTTTGCGCCTAAAACCACGGTGATTCCATCGTTCAATAGACTGGTTTGCACGATTTCCGCAGCATCTGCATCTTCGCGGTCGAGGAGATGACTATTTTTGTGAATTAGAGTCACTTCACAACCCAAGCGATGGAAAGCTTGAGCGAGTTCACAGCCAATTGGACCACCACCAATCACCGCTAATCGTTTTGGACGTTCCGTGAGTGTAAATACGGTTTCATTGGTGAGATATCCTGTCTCGGCTAAGCCTTGCACCTGTGGACGTGCTGCTCTTGCACCTGTCGCAATTACCGCTTTCTTAAACCGTAATCGCGCTCCATTCACCTCCACAGATTGTTCATCGACAAATGTGGCAGCTCCCAAAAATACATCAATGCCAAGGTTACTGAATCTTCTTACGGAGTCATGGTGACTAATACTGGCGCGAACTCGCCGCATTCTCTGCATGATAGCAACAAAGTCAATGTCAATATCTCTAGCATGAATGCCAAAAGTATCGCCGTTGCGAATATCCGATATGACTCTGGCTGAACGGATTACACATTTAGATGGGACACAGCCAACATTCAAGCAATCTCCACCCATGAGATTCTTTTCAATCAGCGCCACTTTTAGTCCTAAGCCCAGTCCTGCGGCTCCTGCGGCAACCACCAATCCCGCCGTACCTGCGCCAATTATTACTAAGTCATAACATCTTGCAGGATTAGGACTAATCCAATCTCTTGGATGCACATCCTCAAGCAGTGCTTGGTTATATTCATCCATCGGTTGAATGAAGGATTCATATTCATTGAAGCTAAGTTGGTCAGAAGCACTCATTGATTTTAGTCTCTTGATCTAAGAAGGGTCGTAATAACTATCTAGCGTAATTAAATAGAAGCCTCAAAAGGTGTAGCGCACGCGCAGCGTGCGCTACACCTTTTGAGGTTTGGTAATTTGCAGGAGTGATCGCTTTGCAATCCGAGAAAGATATACACTGACAAGTGCAGTAGCAAGTAAGCCGATCATGCTAATACACCATTGTATAGTTTGAGCTTGGGGGTTGATATTTGATGCAGAGTTGAGAGAGTTAATATCCATAGCCAGAGATCCAAGATAAACATACATGACAGTTGCAGGAATCATCCCAATGGAGCCAAGAATGTAATCACGTAAAGCCACACGGGTAATTCCAAAAGCATAGTTAAGCGCATTAAATGGAAAGATCGGGGAAAGACGAGTTAGCAAAACGATTTTAAATCCTTCTTTATAGATGACAGCATTGATCGCTCTAAAGGTCATATTGTTACGGATTTTTTGGCTGACATAGCCCCTAGCAAAATACCTGCCAATTAAAAAGGCAAAGGTTGCGCCTAGGGTAGCGGCAATAAACACATAAATTGAGCCGAAAAATACCCCATAGAGTGCGCCGCCGCTTAGGGTAAGAACCGAGCCAGGAATAAATAAGACTGTGGCAAGGTTATAAACAATAATGAAGGCAATAATGCCAACGGATCCCTGAGCTTTGATCCAAGTAATGATAGTTTGCAGTAGCCCGTTGATATTCAGGTGATGAAATGCCACCGCTAACAATGAGATCGCGATCGCATTGAGGATTATTTTTAGCCAAAATCGACGTTTAGTTAATCGAGATCTTGCCATGGGATATGTCAAACTCTTATATCGACCATCCCTAATGTAACCTGCTAGTAGAGTAGTTTTATGAGGGAGAAATAAATTTTTGAAATGGATATTTGCCAATGAATATAATTAGCGATTCGCGTAAATAATTACGCATGATTGCGTAAGACATAGCCCACACTGCGTACCGTGTGCAGTAATCGCTTCGGATTATGAACTTCTAATTTGATACGTAAAGCTCTTATGTACACTTCAATAATATTTGACTCGCCCATGAAGTCATAACCCCATACCGATTCGAGAATCTGGTCACGGGTTAAGACCTGCTGGGGATGGCGGAGCATAAATTCTAGTAAATCAAACTCTTTGGCGGTCAGATCAACCCTTTGTCCAGCGCGATAGACTTCGCGGGAAGCATGGCTCAAATTGATGTCTTCAAACTGTAAATTGTCGGCAGCTTCAGGATACATTCGCCGCATTCTTGCCTTGACTCTGGCAAGTAGCTCCTCAATACTGAAGGGCTTAGTGAGATAGTCATCAGCTCCTGCATTTAAACCCGTGACCCGATCGCAGATTTCATCCTTAGCAGTCAGCATAATGATTGGCACTTTTGCGCCCGTTTTACGTAAGCGCGTACAAACATCTAATCCTGATATTTCAGGTAACATCCAATCCAAAATCACTAGATCGGGTTGGGTATCACGGGCTAATTGCAAACCATCTAAACCACTCATTGCCACAGTGATCTGATAACCTTCTAAACCAAGTTCCATTTCGATAAATTTAGATAACTTGGGATCATCTTCAATCAGTAGAATGCGATTATTCATCGTTGCGGATCCCATAGCGGTAAACTGACTGTAAAAATACTACCTTCATTTGGTTTGGACATGAGGCTGATTTTACCATTCATCGCTTCCACTAAGCTTTTGGCGATCGCTAAGCCCAGACCAGTACCATCGCGGGAACGGGTGGAAGGATCGTCACTACGATAAAAGCGCTCAAAAATACGCTGTTGATGGGCAAGGGCAATGCCAATGCCGTGATCGCACACATTAATTATTGTTTGGTCTTCTTTAGTTTCTAGTTTGATCTCCACTGGATCAGAGGAATATTTAATGGCGTTATCAACTAAATTAATCAAAACCTGTTGCAGCCGATCTTGGTCAGCTAGAGCGACAATATCTCGATCTGGGGCAATTGCTGTGACCGAGCGATCGCTGACTTTGGCACTCATAGCCGCCACTTCTGCAACTAAGGTATTTAAAAAAACAGGAGCTTGCCGAAAATGCAAATTGCCACTATCCGCCCTTGCGAGATCTAGTAAATCTTGCAACATCTGAATCGTACGCTCAGCTTCAGCACTAGCGGTTTCGATCGCTTGTTTTTGATAGATGCTGAGGTTGTCGCCACGACGCAGTAAGCTTTGCAAATAGCCACAGATGACGGTTAAGGGGGTGCGTAACTCATGGGATACATTACCAACAAATTGACGTTGTTGTTCCCAAGCGCCCGATAGTCGATGGAGCATTTCATTAAAAGCCTGCGCTAGTCCCAAAATCTCATCGGGAGCCTTGGCTAGTTGCAGTTTTGCCGCACTTAAATCATCAATGGAAATAATACTTGCCATCTGACTCATTTGCTCTAAGGGAGAGAGCGCTTTGCGAATACGCGTGGCGATCGCAAAAATCAAAATCATGGTTGTGAAACCACTAACGATCACTAAGCCATGTAGACCTTTGCTGAGTTGTTGCTGCTCACTGGTAATATCTTGGGAGAGGTAGACTTTCCCCACTAGCTTGCCATTGATAGTTAGAGTATTACCGCACATCACCACATAGCGATTGCCGATTTGGATCACTTGTGGCGTAGTTGGTACTTTGGTATAACCAATGTTGGTCAAGTCTGTTGATAGGTCATCATTATTTACAGATTTAGCCAAAACTTTCCCCTCAGCACTCTCGACTAACACGGCTAATCCTGAAGTGGAAACTTTATTAGATGTGCGTTCTATACCTGCTTGAATCCCCCCTGTTTCCATATACATTTCCACTTGCTCAGGAAACCGCACAGCAATGTATTCCAGCATTTGCTTGTGGCTGGTAACTAAAGTTTGTTCCATGCGCCAACCTGACCAAATAGAGACACTGGTTAAGCTAATTACAGATAGCGCGATTAATTCTACAGCTAAACGAAATTGAAGCGAGGTGGGAGAAACTCGCTTACCAAGTAGATTAGAGATCGCTTTTCTGATTGATTTATACATTAAAATGCTTCCTGTACCTGAGGATGAGTAGGACAAAGTGTCACCCATCCTTGAATATTTAAAAAACTTGAGCAGTATGTCTTTCTATGTCAAACTCAAAACGCTGACTATAGTTAGTTATACCGTAGATATTAAAGCTGATCGTAGGCTCATTGCCGATCGCTTCAATCTGGTGAATCGCTTCTGGCATCAGACAGAGAATATCGCCAGCCGTCAGGATATGTTCTTCTGTTTTGACAATGCGATCTGGAAATTCTGCACTAGGCGATCGCTGCCAAAATGTATTCTTCTCCTCGCCATCAATCAACGCCACGATGCCCCATGTGGCATGATTGTGAATTGGCGAAACACTCTGCGGCGACCAAGCGACTGTTTGCACCGTTAGCGCAAAATCTGGCTCATCATAGAGCATTTGCACCGACCAACCCGTTTCGCAATCGGGCAAGCCAAAACTAGTTAAAATCCATTCTGAATCATTGAGTAAGCGGCGTACTAATGGACAGATTTTTTGCAATCGTAAGCGATCGTCTGGTTCTTGCCAGACGATATTTTCAACATCGGTAAGAAAGCGATAGAGCCGATAGGGGGGCGTAAATGAATCTTCTTGCAGATCATTTTGCATAAATACAAGGGGAATACATCGGCTCTCATTAGTTACTAACCAGTCTTGATTGATTGATTGCATTGATTTATCTGTTGATTACATTTGATATTAAACCCGCTATATGATTTGAGAGGTGAAAAAGTAGCGAGGTTTGTGTGGTACTTTTTTGTTCCTCTTAGTTTAGAGCTACAGATGGGATTACAGATGAGTGCCATGTGACCCCAAGATAAATTTTTGATGAAGACAGGTATTTAGGCTTGCCATTAGGCTGAGGCATGGTTCGATGGTGCGTTTTATGACCAAGCTATACCTGATATTTATCTGCTACTCATATTTCAATAAAGATATCGAGTTATGCTTGCAGGATTATAGAAGTCATACCAATTCACAAAAGTGTGACTACACTTTTGTGAATTGGTATGACTAAACCCAGTAAGGGTTTTCAAAAGAAGAAATGGATGCACCATTTCTTCTTTTGGTATTAATCAATACGATTGAGACGCATTAATCCGTAGCCAATTAAATTTATCGCTAAAGCGATAGGTAAAACGTAACTATGCTAAATCTTTTTAAATCATCTAAACAGATTAATAATCAAGCCATTGTCGAAGCTGTAGAGTTTTTAGGTCGTTATGAAGTTGGTGTAGTCGAACAGAAAAAATTAATTAATTTCTTGCAAAATGAAGATGAGCGATCGCTTTATCACACCAATCCCCGTCTAATTTCTGAACGCTTAGATCTATCAGAACAAGACACTTTGCAGCTTTTAGTTGTCGCACTGAAAGAAGGTATTGTCACACTGAATTGGGATATTCAATGTCCAAAATGTCATGGTATTGACTTTGCGGCAACTCAATTAGGTGAGATTACAACTTACCATGTCTGTCCAGCTTGTCATCACAAACATGAGTCTGATGCTGATCAACAGGTGCGCGTCACTTTTAGCATTGACGAGAGATTGCGATCGCTTTCTGAGAGAGCTGACGATCTAGGATTTCGCAATCATGTCGATGCTGAGTATGGTGTGGTCTCAGGACATCGCTTGTTAACTTTGCAGAAGTTTCGTGATCTCTTCCCTCGTGAAACTATTCCTCCTAATGAAAGTTTATTGATTCGGCAAGTCACGATTTTATTTACTGATTTAGCAGGATCGACGGCTCTCTATAGTCAAAAAGGTGATTCCCAAGCCTATAGTTTAGTCAGTCAGCATTTTCAGATCCTCTTTAAGATTGTTGATCAACATCATGGAGCCGTAATTAAAACCATCGGTGATGCGATCATGGCAGCATTTACATCACCCGATGACGGCATTAAAGCGGCGATCGCCATGCAAGTCGAAATGCAGAAATTTAATGGATTGGCTAACCAAGCATCTGGATCTACGGATAATCAGCTAATTCTTAAAGTGGGAGTTCATGCGGGAGCTTGCATTAGTGTGACCCTCAATGATCGTGCTGACTATTTTGGCACGACCGTAAATACAGCAGCACGAGTGCAAGCCCTTAGTCAGGGTAACGATATTGTCTTTACCGCAGATTTGCTCAGTCGAGTCAAGGCGATCACTGCTCTCAAAAATTACATTGGCGATCCAAATTATGTGACTCTGAAAGGACTTAGTGAGCCGATCGCTGTTTTTCGGATGACAGCTACTCCATAAAATCGCCATCAATCTTGGCTGCTGCGTTCTCTCTTTCCCCAACCAAAAGGATTATCTGTGAAACATTTCAAAGCATTAACTCCCCTAACTTTTGGCGCGATCGCCTTAATCTCTATTCAAGCCTGTTCCCCTAGCAATACTCCATCTTCTACTAGATGTGTTGGCAGGAGTGCCATCGATCGCCTTTGGATTATTTGGTAATGCTTTTTTTAGCAAGACTCTGGGCTTAGGTTTCTCGATTTTGTCAGGAGGGCTAACCCCTGCCCTATCCCTTTCTGGTGGTCAACAACAGCGTCTCTGTCTTGCCCGTGCGATCGCTTTGCAACCCGAAGTATTATTAATGGATGAACCATGTAGCGCCCTCGATCCCATCTCTGGCGAAGTTATCGAAGATTTAATGCTGCATTTACGTAAGCAATATACTTTGATTGTGGTTACGCATAACCTAGCCCAAGCGCGGCGCATAGCCGATCAGGTCGCCGTCTTTTGGGTACAAGATGAAATTGGCAGATTAATCGAGTCTGGTACAACCACACAAATTTTTGAGTATCCTCAACATTCTTTAACTAATGCCTCTTAGTACAGGACAAAAAGTTGCAAAGATAGACAGGAAGGGGTTTTATAGAAGATAACTACAGCATCCGTAAAACCCCTATGGAAGAGATTAACCTATTCCGCGAAAAATTACAGCAACATCTGCCTTGGAATGCGGCAAGACTGTCTTTTGTGTCGATATTCTTGACCGCGCTAATGCGAGTAAAGACAGTAAACCTAGGGGAAATCGCCACAGGATTTAGCGGCAAAGCCAAAGTTGAATCGCACTACAAGAGATTACAGAGGTTTTTTCGAGACTTTGAGGT
>MNZA01000113.1 GCA_001873375.1 Oscillatoriales cyanobacterium CG2_30_44_21 | reverse complement strand
AACTGTTTGTCATGGTGCGGGAGAATATGCTAGAGATGAAGATGGTGATGATTTCTGTGAAGTTCATGTCAATACCATGGAAGGCTTTTGGTCGCTTTTGCGCTCTTGGTTACGTCCTCATCGTGGTATTTCTCAAGAAAAGTTACCTTTGTATTTGGGCTTCTTTGAGTTTGTTCATAATGCCAAGAGGAGGGGAAAAGCTCTGCTGAGTGCTTTGTTGGACTCTCTCCTTTCTTTACCTCCCCGAAACACCTATTGAGCCAATGGAATAAGCTTTATCAACAACGCCACAATTAATAACGCAGCATCGAATGTAGTTTTACAGGCGACTAATGATATCAATTTTAATGCTTCTATTAGTATCATCGCCTCTGGCGTTGGACTTACGGCTCAAGCAGGTAATAGCATTGTTACCGATGGATTTGGGAATGGAACTATAACCACAAATGGCGGCAATGTTAGTTTGAGTGCCAATGATAACACTGTTGGTTCTGCAACTAATCTAGGCAATATCACAATCAATAGTGCCATTACAACAAATGGCGGGGCGATCAGTTTACAAAATAGCGGCGGTATCGGCGGCATTGCGATTGATGCGCCAATTGTTACTGACGGAGGGGCAATTGATATTAGAACCACTAATAGTTCCATCCAACTCAGAGGGAACCTTTCTTCTAGCGCAGGCAACATTAATGTAATTGGAAACAGTCCATCTACTGGTATACAGATAGATAATAGCGCTAAAATCTCTACCACCTCTGGCACAATCACCCTCAATGGCACTGGCAGCAATACTATTGATGACAGAGTTGGGTTAAGTATAATTGGTGATAGTTCTGTTGAGATTACTTCGGTTAGTGGAAATATTAATCTCATCGGCAATGTTCCCAATACTTTAGGGGCTAGTGGAATTGAATTCCTCTCATTTGTAACTTCTAGCGCTTCTGTTTCTGCTGGTAATTCAGTAAAAGTTCAAACTACCAGTGGCAATATCAATATCACGGGCAACACGGCTAATCCTACCCAATTGGGTATTAGAATTCCAAATCCGATTGGTATATTAACTATTGATAGCGGCTTAGAGAATCTGACATTCATTAGTGACAAAAGTTTATTCCCTAATACTGCTTTCACTGGATTAGGTAGCATAGCCTTAC
This sequence comes from Oscillatoriales cyanobacterium CG2_30_44_21, assembly GCA_001873375.1. GTDB lineage: Bacteria > Cyanobacteriota > Cyanobacteriia > Pseudanabaenales > Pseudanabaenaceae > Pseudanabaena. Next base: position 11,215 of record MNZA01000113.1, on the reverse strand, counting down.
AACCTTTTAACAATGATCCATTGGTGCTTAATAGCAATGTAACTAACGCATCAGGTAGCGCAGCAAATGTTTTTGCAGATAGTTCATTTTTTAATATTCTTACCGCTAGCTCTAGCTTTAGCAATGTCAGGATTGGCAGTCCGACAACTAGCAATCCGATCACTGTAGCTAGTTTTTTATTCAATCTCAATAAGCCAATAATAATTCAATCGCCTCTTGGTGCTGGTTCGATTAATACTTCAGGATTTGATTTAGTTAATACGGGTGGTTCCATTACTCTGCTTGCCAATCAGAATATTACTACTGGAAATATTAGGTCCACAGGAAATGCGATCTCGATTATTAGTAACTTGGGCGCGATTGATACATCTTTGGGAATTGTAGATTCTAGAGCCTTGGGACCAACTGGCAATGGTGGAAACATAACATATCAGGCTTTCGGAAACATCAGAACTGGTAATATTGGATCATTAGGTGCAACTGGTAATGGAGGTTCGATATCCTTAATTACTACAAATGGTGCGATCGACACCTCTTTGGGAAATATAGATTCTGGCATTTTTGGTGCTTCTGGAAATGCTGGAAACATCATTTATCAGGCTTTCGGAAATATTACAACTGGCAACATTTCATCAAGTTTAAATGTTGTCGGTAATGCAGGAGAAATAACCTTAACTTCTGTGAACGGATCTGTTGATACCGTTGAAGTGGTAGCAACTAGCAGTGGAGGTAATGGGGGAAATATTATATTCAACTCTCCAAATGGCAACTTCAGTAATGGCAACGGTATTAACGCCAATACAAATTCTGCCAGTGCTTCTTCTACCGCAGGATCTCTCACCATTAATGCCCTCAATACAACAAACATTGGCAGTATTAACCTCTCAGCCAATGTTGGTACAGCAGGAGATATCAATCTCAGTGGTAATTTGCCTCTTACATCTAGTACAACTTTTTCTACTACCAGTGGTGGTATCAGTGGCAATATTAATTTGGGTAATGCCATTGTCACAGGCAGTCAATCACTTACTCTCAATGCTGGCACGGGTAATGTTGCTCTGGGATCGGTTGGTAATATTTTAGCTCCCCTTTCAACTCTGACTGTTATCAGTGGAAATACAACCTTAAACAATGATATCTTCACAACTAACGCGCTGAACTTTAATAGTCCAGTTGTCTTGTCAAGTGGTGTTTCATTGAATACGACTAACAGTGCGATCGCTTTCAACAATACAATTGATGGAAATCAAGACTTAACCATAAATTCTGGGAATGGAAATGTCATCTTTAACCGTGCGATCGCCTCAAGCGCTCAACCCTTAGGCAATCTCACTGTCAACTCCACGGGAACAGTAACTTTCGCCAGTACAGTTTTTGCCAATAGCATTAGCTCCAACGTTGGCGGAGATACTATTATCAATGCTGATCTCGTGGCGACGGGAGCGGATGGATTTATTAGTCTTGGTAACTTCACAGCTAATGGTAATATATCTCTAGTCGGTAATGAGATTGATTTAGAAGGTATTGCTTTAGGTACTGGCGATTTGACTCTCAAGCCTTTAGCGGTTAATCAACAAATCGCGATCAGTGGTAATGAGGATACAGGAATTAGCATTTTAGATATTCAAAGCAGCGATCTCAATGCTTTTGTTAATGGCACTTTTAATTCTCTAACTATTGGCAATTTAAATGGAAGCGGTACAGTCTTTTTACTCGGCGATGCTAACTTCTTCCAACCAACAACGCTCCAAGCGCCTGTGGGTAATGGTGCTTTCTTTAGCAATGGATTTAACATTGCGGGAGTTGGCAGATTAGGAATTGACGTTGGTAACGCGATCGCGATTAATAATGCCACCTTGTCTCCTAGAGCGGGCAGTACACTTAACGTCAGACTGAATGCAGATCGGGACGCATCGGGCAGTGGTACGATTTCCCTATTTAACTCCACTATCAATACTGGTGGGCAGAATATTACCTTGGGCGGCGGATTAAATCCCGTGATTGATCCTGCGATCGCCTCAGGAAATTCCGCAGGAGTAGCGATCGACTCCTCCACACTGGACGCTGAAGGTGGTAATATCTTTGTCAATGGTCGCAATACCAGTACTTTAGGAACAAACAATAATGGTATTTTGATTACTAGAGCGAGTACCACTCAGCCAATTAGCCAATTGCTTACCTCTGGACTAGGCACGATCACCCTTGTCGGTACAAATACAAATGTCGGACTCAACAATAGTGATGGAATCTCCATTGAGGCAGGAACAGTCATAAAATCTGTTGATGGCAATATTAGCTTGGTGGGTGTGGGCGGCAATGGAAGCACGCTTAATGATGGTATTGAAATTGAAGGTAACTCACTAATTAGAACAACAGGGACAGGAAGTATCTCTCTAGTTGGAGATACCCTAAGTACAGCCATAGACAATCGAGATGTCAATGTTTTAGGCAGCATTATTGAAACATTGGGAACAGGTGCGATATTGATCGCTAGCTCTCCAAGTACTCCTAGACTGCTTCAAATAGCCAATAGTTCTATTAATCCCACTGCCGTTGGCGGTAGCGGAACAGTCACCTTAGAGAGCGAAGCCATTGAGTTATTAGGATCAACCCAAATTAAAGGTGCGGGACAGTTACTTATCCAGCCTACGTTTAGCTCAACAGGCATTAGGCTTGGCGGCGCTATCAACGATGCTAACCTCAATCTAAGTTCGGCAGAACTTGCCACGATTCAGGATGGATTTTCACAGATCTTGATCGGTCGTCTCGACAGTGCTGGGCAAATTCTGCTGGCTGATAATCTATCTTTTAGTGACCCGATAACTCTGCGATCGCAGGGTACTGGCGGCTCTATTAATACATCAGGATTTGACTTCACTAGCACAGGCGCAATCAGTTTCCTCGCTAATCAAAATATCACCACTGGCAATGTGACGACTCTGGGCAATAACCTGACGCTTAGCAGTAGCTTAGGCGCAATTAATAGTAGCCAAGGGCTGCTGGACACCTCCAACACCTCAGGAAGCGGCGGTAATATTAGCCTGTTATCTCCTTCCATCAATACCAACTTAGGCAGTATCAACACATCGAGTACAGTCGGAAATGCTGGCAATCTCTCTTTCGCAAATATCAGCAATGGATTGATTACGATCGCAGGATCAGACATCAATCTTTCCAGTGAAACTGGCGTTGCGGGAAGTCTGAACTTCCTTGCCCCTGTGGTAATTGATAGTTCCAATTTAACAATTAATACTTATAGTTCCTCGGGAGTAAGCGGTGCTGTCACCTTCAGCAACAATCTCAATGGCGCGATCGCCAATGCCAATAGCCTCACGGTCAATGCGGGGTCTGGAAATATTACATTCAATGCGATCGGCAACAATATCGCCCTTGGCGATCTAGCGGCTAACACTAGCGGTCAGACTAACTTCAATGGTGTAGCGATCGCTAACAGCCTGAGTACAGATGTGGGAGGCACTACCACGCTCAATGGCGATATTAGTACCATCGGCTCCCAAATTTATGATGACGCGGTATCCCTAACTGCCAATTCCTTACTCCGCACCATTAACAACGACATTACCTTTAATGGAACTGTCAATGGCACTCAAGCGCTTACCCTTAACGCTGGTTCAGGAAATATCACCTTCGGCAGTACGGTGGGGCTTATCTCTACTGTAGGCAATATTATTGCCAATAGTTCCGCACTTACAACCTTTAACGGTACGGTCAACGCTGGTGCCGTCACCACAGACTCAGGCGGAGCGACAGATGTGAAGGCAAACATCACAACCGCCGCCGCCCAGACCTATGGCGATGATGTAAATCTAAGTGCTGCCACGATTTTCACCGCCAATAACGCCGCGATCACCTTCAACGGCAATATCAATGGCAATCAAGCTATCAGAGTCCTGAGCGGTACGGCTGACATCAACTTTAACGGTACGTTAAATACCGATAATATAGTTGCCGAAAGTGGCGGCATTACTCGCTTTAACACAGTTAATGCGGTTGGTATATTTACCGATGACGCAGGCACAACTGAACTAAATGGGAATATCACCACTACAGGGGCAGTTATTTTTAATGATGCAGTTAATTTAGCAAATCCAATTCAATTGAACACTGGCGCGATCGCCTTCAACAAGGACATCACTGGCAATCAAGACCTCACCATAAGTAGCGGCTCAAACAGTATCACTTTCGGCGGCACAACCACAGTTAATAACTTGATCGCCAATAGCACTGGCTCAACTCGATTTAGTAGTTCTGTTAATGCCGCAAGTATTACCACCGATGTTGGTGGGAACACCCTCCTAATTGGCAATGTCACCACATCAGGAAATCAGACTTACAATGACAATCTATTAATTAATGCAAATACTATTCTTGATAGTTCGGCTGGCAATGGCACACTTAGTTTTGCGGGGATTCAAAATGCGATCGCAGGTACATCCAGCAACTTGACCCTAAATGCAGGAACGGGCAGTATTCTCTTTAATAATGCTGCGGGTAGCCTGAGCGATCGCTTGGGCAATGTCACAATTAGTACCGCCAATCCTGATATTCGCGGCGCTATCATCGCTTCACAAATCACCTTAACCCCCTCGGTTGCCAATAGCAGCATTGCGATCGGTTCCGTTGCCAATGGTGACTTCAAACTCCAAGACTCGGCCCTCAACCTATTGCAAGCCGATCTAGTGAAGATCACCGCCAATGGTAGCGCCGTTAACATCGGTAACGCTTCCTTTGCCACAGGTACAAGCCTCGAAATCGGCACAGCCAGTTCACCCGCTACTTCTATCAGTGCGACCGCGGGATCTACCCTCAATGTCGATCGCAATCTTTCTTTAACAGCTAACACCATTCAATTTAGTAACACCAATGTCGGTGGTAACTTAGACTTGCGGTTTACCGATAGCGTCAGTCAAATTGGCGCAATCTCCGTCATTGGGGCGACGAATCTAGCTGTCGATTCCAATCCTTTAACAAATGTCTTATTGGCGGACTTTGCCAATAGTTTTGGCAATCAAATCAGCTTTACTTTTATCAACCTTCCCAATAGTACTCTGCAAAACCTTGAGATTCGGGATATTACCGACAATGCAAGACTTGCCCTAGTACCTGATCAAGTTAATAATCTCAAACTAATTCTTGATAATGGCACAATTGATCTGTCGACCATTCCCCTCACAGATAGCTTAACCCTGCAAGGGCGACAAGTAAGTATCAATGGCGATATCAAAACCACCAATGCCAACATCAGTGGCGGTCAGATTAATCTCAATAGCAACCTCACCACATTAGGCAATCTGACAATCAATAATACTGATACCCTCAAGATTGCCACAGGAACTAACCTTGATATCACGGGTAATTTAGAACAGACTGGGAATGGCGCAGTACAGCTTGGCGGTAACATTGTTCGCGCCGCGAGCGTTAGCTTTGCTCAAAATATCGAACTAATCGGTAATATCTCCATTACTAGCGATGGAAATATCAACTTTGATAAAAGTGTCGATGGCGGGTTTGCCTTTACCCTTGATGCAAATGGAAACTTTGTTGTAGCTAAGGGCGGCTTTGGCACAAATACACCTCTGCAAAGTTTGGCTATCTCTCCCAATTCCACCCTAGTTTCTCAAGCTAATTCTCGACTTACTCCCACGGACATTAATGTTGTCACTGCGGGGAATGTTAATGTTGCCAACATTACTAACAAAGGCAGCAGTATCAATATCAGTAGTACCAATGGCGCGATCGCGACAGGTGATATTGATAGCAGCTTTGCGGTTTTTGGTGAGGGCGGGGTTTCTATTGGTAATGGCGGTAATGTCAGTCTCAGTGCTGAGGGCAATGTCACCACTGGCAACATCGCCACGAATAGCCTCGGCGCGGGCGCAGTCAATCTGGAAAGCCGCTCTGGCGCAATATCTACAGGTGATGTCAATGCGTCTGGCAATGTGGGCGGACGAGTATTTTTTAACGCTGCGACTGCTATCAATGCAGGACGAATTAGTACTAGAGGCTTAGCAGGTGCGGGTGGAAATGTGACCCTCGATCCTTCTGGGGATGTGGTCGTGGCTGCCATTGACACTTCAGGATTGACGGGCGGTAATGTCACCCTAGTCAGCACTGGCGGGAATTTGCGGATTACCGATGTCTTGGGCAGTGGCAGCTTAGCCGCCTGTCAGGGCGCGAGCATCTGTACAATTGGCAGTACAGCCTCTGGCACGATTTCGTTGCGAACGGGCGGCTTAAATCCATTTGCGATCGGTGATGCCTCTGTTAATGGCTCTAAAGGATTTTTGACCACGGGACAGTCCACCCTGACCTTGGGAACAAGTATCCCCGCGCTAGTGAATCAGACTTTTTTACAAAATGGAATTTCCATTACCCCTGGCGGGTTTATTGTTGTTCCAGTTGAGACGCACAACAATACATCTGTTTCAGTTGAGACACACAACAATACATTTATACCTCCCGTGATTATCCCCACGATTGAGCAGCCACCGCTTATACCTATAAGCCCTGGAGGGGTTTTCATACAAGCTGAGAACAAATTGGTGACTGAATTGGAGCAATTCACGGGTAAGGCGATTAAGTCAGAGGAGATTACAGTTGAGAACACTCAAGACTTGCTCTCAACGGTGACGCAGCAAACAGGGGATGTAGCGGCGCTGATTTATCCAGTCATTTTTAACAATCGCATCGAGGTTTTGGTGATCCCCCCCAAAGAGAAAGGCAAACCCTTCCTGCGCTCATCGATCCCCCTTGATCCACAGCAAATTGAAACTGTCGTGACCGACTATCGCAATAATCTGCGTGATGTTGGCTCCAATGACTATCTCGAACAGTCGCAGCAGATTTATGACTGGATAATCCGTCCCATTAGGACAGAGATTGAGGCGATGAAAATTGATACCCTCGTCTTTGTGATGGATGGAGGACTGCGCGTTACTCCACCCTCGGCTCTCCACGATGGTAAGCAGTTCTTGATCGAAAATTTTGCGATCGCCAGTATTCCATCCCTGCGCGTCACTCGCATCGAAGAACGCGATCGCAGAGCCACTAGAGTCTTGGCAATGGGACTAACTGAGTCAGTCGCAGGTTTCAGCGCCTTGCCCTCAGTGGATATTGAAATCAAGACGATTTCTTCAGAGGTTCTCAATGGCGATGCGTTTTTCAATCAAGAATTTACCGTTAAAAATCTGCAAGCCCAGCGTCAGTCAGGTATTTACAACATTCTGCACCTAGGAACCCATGCCAAATTTGTCAGCGACACCAGCAAAGACTCCTTCATTCAGTTTTGGGATAGCCGCTTGAGTCTCAGCGACATTCCTCAGTTGCGCTTAGATAGCCCTGCCATTGATATGCTTACTCTTAGTGCTTGCCAAACTGCGGTGGGCAATAACTTAGGAATTAGCGGACTAGCGGTTGAATCTGGGGCAAAAAGCGTGCTTGCCTCACTTTGGGAAGTTTCGGACGCAGGAACCGCACCATTGATGATTAGTTTTTACAAAGCTTTTCCTGAAGCCGCCAACAAAGCCCAAGCGATGAGACAAGCTCAAATCGAACTATTGGCAGGGCGAGTAACTGTTGGTGATGGCAAGATCTTGGGAATAGATGGAATCTCCAATGTCTCTTTACCTGAGGGAATAACCGATATTGACCTAAGGCATCCCTTCTATTGGTCATCATTTATTCTCGTTGGCAACTGGCTATAAACTCCGCCACTAGCCAAAAGAATGAGCATTGGCGCGAAGCGCCAATGCTCATTCTTTTGGCTAGACTTTACCGAATCCAGATTGTTTTGATATTCACAAACTCTCGAATACCTTCAACTCCCAACTCACGCCCAAATCCCGATCGCTTGATGCCGCCAAAGGGAACTCGCGGATCGGACTTGACCATACCATTCACAAAAACGGCTCCTGCTTCAATCTGCTCGATCGCCGTTTCGATCTGCTGTTGATCTTGAGTCCAGATGCTGGCTCCCAAACCAAAATTAGTGCTATTGGCAAGGGCGATCGCCTCCTCCAAATCACTAACTCGAAATACAGCCGCAACAGGACCAAAGAACTCTTCTTGATAGGGCGGCGCACCCAAAGGAATATCAGTCAAAATTGTGGGCGCGTAGAAATTACCACCCTGCTGGGGACGATCGCCACCAACTAATAGTTTGGCTCCTGCGGCAACTGTGGATCTGACCTGAGCATCCAGTTCATCCCATATTTGCGGTGTGGCAAGAGGTCCCACATCCGTATCGGCTAGCATCGGATCGCCCACCTTGAGCGCTTGAAACTTTTCCACAAATTTAGCAATAAATTGAGTGGCGATCGCCTCCTCAACGATGAATCGCTTCGCGGCAATGCAGGTCTGTCCATTGTTCATCACCCGCGCCGTGACTGCCGCATTTACAGCCAGATCCAGATCCGCGCTTGCCATCACCACAAAGGGGTCACTGCCGCCCAATTCTAAAACTACTTTTTTGAGATGATGCCCTGCGATCGCGGCGAGACTCTGCCCCGCAGGTTCACTGCCTGTCAAGGTCGCCGCCTTGATCCTTGGGTCAGCGAGCAGCACCGCCACCCGATCTGCACCAATTAATAAGGATTGAAAAGCTCCTGTTGGTATACCTGCTTGATCGAAAATATCGGCGATCGCAAGGGCGCATTGCGGCACATTGGAGGCGTGTTTGAGCAGTCCCACATTGCCCGCCATTAGGCAAGGCACAGCAAACCGAAATACTTGCCAAAAAGGAAAATTCCAAGGCATCACCGCCAAAATTACCCCTAAGGGCTGATACCTAATTAGCGTCCGACTTGCATCAGTCAGCGCAGGCGTATCCGCCAAATAAATCGGAGCCTGCTCCGCATAAAAACGGCAGAGGTTCGCACATTTCTCCACCTCAGAAATGGCACTCTTCAGAGTTTTTCCCATTTCAAGGGTAATAATTTTTGCCAATTCCACTTTTCTGGTTTCAAGGATGTCGGCGGCTTGCTCCATCGATTGGGAGCGCTCAGCAAAGCTCGTCTGTCTGTAAGTCACAAAAGTTTGAGCCGCAAGGGCTAATTTTTGTTCTAGTTCTGCATCGGTCAGAGGTACAAAGGTTTCTAGTACTTCTCCCGTTACAGGATTGATTGAGGCGATCGCCATGATTGTTTCTCTGTAGGCTTTAGTAAATGTCGGCGCGAAGCGCTATCACTTGTTCTAAAGATATTACAACATACACACCTATGGCTTCGATAGAGTGGGACGGAACAGGGCTTTTAAAAATCTCTCTGTACTACTCAAAGCCTCAACAGGCTGTAACTTACTTATCTGCAATTCTAGTAAAGTTTGCAAGTTTTTATTCCATAGTCACGTAATGTCATTGTGTTGTATTATTCATTATCCAGATGTTTTAATTATTGATGCAATCCTAAACAGCAAAGTAATACCAAATAAGAAATGGTTACACTTTTGTTAATTAGTATTATTTGGACTGGAAAAAGTTTGTTTCTTTGAGTGGTGAAAACACCTTAACTCTTTTTTAATTTACTGTTTACGATGGAAGCTATTAATTAAGATAATGCAAGTTAACAATCTAGCAAACTCAAGTTCCAAACAGCGTCCTAACTTTGACCTAAATTTAGAGGGATTACGAGGGTATGCAGCTCTTGCAGTTGGATATACACATATTTTTGGATTCAAGAATTTAATAGATCCAAGTTATCATCCAGCTAATTATCTTGATTATTTGTTACCCGCTCATGCATCTGTCTTAATTTTTTTCATGCTGTCAGGCTACGTCATTGGCTTGACTAACCCAATCTCAAATTTTTCGTTAGAGAATACGAGGCTCTATTTAATTCGCAGAGCTGTTCGGCTGATTCCAATTTATTGGATTGCTATTCTATTTTCAATCTCAGTTACACCAGGAAACAGCTTAATAGAAATTTTCGGCAACCTTTTTTTGTTTCAGGGGATGTTTGTTGACCTTATCCGAAACAATACAATTTTGTGGACTTTGAACTATGAATTCTTTTACTACCTTTTATTTTTAGGAGTATGGTGGCTAAAGCCTAAGCTTTCTTTCTTGCTACTGATTAGTCTGACCATAGCAATTATTGGCTGGCTTGTACCTAATGCACCGCAACTTTTACATGGCTATGCTGCTGGTTGGATATTTTGGTTGATTGGTTTAGGTTTAGCTTGGCAGATGCAGTCAGAAAAAGAAAAATCAAGACGAATACCGCTCCTAAGTTATATTTTTTTACTCACCGCAACTGACAGCCTAAGCTTTGGGAGGCTTCTGCTGTTTGGTTTCGGCTTAAAAAATGTAAATGCGCCAATTATTAGTCTTGCGGATTTAACTTTATTACCTATTTGTTTACTTCTTTTTACAGCAATTACTAACCGCAGAATACTAAAATTGCAAAGTCATAACCTAAAGTGGATAGAACTTACTTGTTTCGCTATTCCTGTTATCGGCTGTTTATTTTTATTTGCAACAAAACGTCTATTTGACAATATTTTTTGGATCAATTCAGCTATATTCACGATTTTAGCAATTCTCTTTTGGCGCTTCAAAATCGAAGCTAATATACTATCTAGGCTTGCGGGAATGGGTAGAATTTACTATGCATTTTATATCTTTCACACGCCCGTAATGCATCTGATTCATAATTACTTTCCCTACCAAGGAAGCATCTGGAGTTTTATATTTCGTTCAATTATTTGGTTTACACTAACTATTGGTATATCTATCTTTTTAGAACTAGTGATGCAACCAATTATTAAAAGAAATTTACTTCAAAAGCTAATTTGAAATCCTGTAAATGACTTATTCTGCTAAATTAATTCATGAAAGAGTAACAACGCTTTTAGATCTGTAAGTTCGATACACTATCTACAGGTTGGGCTTGGGCAAAGCCCAAATCCGCCTTAAATTTTAGTCAAGTACAGCTTATTGAGGGAATATACGGTACAATAACTGGACTTAAAAAATCGCAAGTTTAGTGAGATATCCTTATGCCATATTCTCTAGATTTAAGAACCAAGATAGCATCAGCATACGAAACAGGAAAAACATCAATTCGTAAAGTTGCGGAACAGTTTATGGTCAACCCCAAAACAGTTGCGAGTTTTATCAAGCTAAAGAGAGAGACAGAGAGCTTGGAACCAAAAAAAGCAGGCAATCCAACTCCAAGTGAATTAGAAGCGCATAAGGAAT
>MNZA01000040.1 GCA_001873375.1 Oscillatoriales cyanobacterium CG2_30_44_21 | reverse complement strand
CAGCATAGCGATCATCGCTTATAGATTTCCATACAATATTACCAATTTCTTCTTTTGACTCACCTCCCCGAAACACCTATTGAGCCTAAACTTTATGTTACTGATGGTGATGATAGTTTTGGAGGAGGCAATCGCGTTCAGGTATTTGACATTACTGGGGCTGCGCCCGTTCCCTTTGACTTTTCTCCCAACTTGGCGATAGGTGCATTAGGCGCTGTCGTCATCACAAAGAAACTGCTCAAAAAGAAGAAGCTCGATAAATAGGACTTACGCATAACTTCCCAAGACCCTCACCCCTAGCCCCTCTCCCGCAGGAGAGGGGAACAAGAAATTTAATATTTCTCCCCTTCTCCTGCGGGAGAAGGGGCTGGGGGATGAGGGTAATTTACCAAATCGTCGTTATATCAAGCACAAAATCAGGTAAAACATCCTCACCCGATAGAGACTGCGGCGACTTTAAAATCTCTTTGGGCTGACCGAGGCGGTAAACTTCCACTTCGCGATCGCGGCGATTGATTAACCAACCTAACCCCGCGCCATTGTCCATATATTCCTGCATCTTGGTTTGCAAAGTCTTGAGACTATCGCTAGGCGACATCAACTCCATCACAAAATCAGGACAAATCGGCGCAAAACGCGATCGCTCCTCCACTGTCAGCGCTTCCCATCGTTCCTTCTTAATCCATGACGCATCAGGAGAGCGATCGCTACCATTGGGCAGCTTAAACCCACCCGAAGAGTCAAACACAATCCCTAACTTAGTACGGCGATTCCAAAAGACTAGATCGGCATTTACATCAGAATTCCGAGCGCTAGTCTCACTACCTGCGGGAGCCATGATCGTGATATCTCCTTGAAAATTGCGCTCAAATCTAAGATCGCTATTGTTATGGCATAGCTGAAAAAACTGCTCATCTGTAAGCTCAATTACCGATTGGAGGCTAATGGTTAAAGAGTTCATACTTACCTTGCGCGATCGATAGTATTAAGTATGCCTCAAAAAAGCTTGCTGCTTAGTGTAAGCCTCAACTCAGAGAAACTTTTGAAAGCACTGCTCCGCAGTGCTTTCAAAAGTTTCTCTGAGTTTTAACGCGGTAATAATCAAGTACAATGGCTTGGCATTTCTAGCGATAGGTTTTGGGTTGAATTTGCAGGATAGTTTTAAAAGTGAACCCAAAAACATCACCGTCATTGGGGCAGGTGCTTGGGGCAGCGTGATCGCCAATTTACTAAAAAGTAACCATCACCATGTGCAGATCTGGTCGCGCCAAAGCCAGTCAACCTTGGCGGAAACTGTAAGAAATAGCGATGCAATTATTTCGGCAGTTTCCATTAAAGGAGTCAGGGCGATCGCTGAACAATTACAAAAAGCCGACTTTCCTGACTCCACAGTTATCGTCAGCGCCACCAAGGGCTTAGAGCCAGTCACTCGGCAAACGCCATCCCAGATCTGGAGATCGCTGATGCCTAGACATCCATTAGTGGTTTTATCGGGTCCAAATCTATCGCAAGAAATTATGGCGGGTAAACCTGCGGCGACAGTAGTCGCGAGTAACGATGAAAGCGCCGCCCAATTTATTCAAAATGTTTTTGCATCACGCAGCTTTCGGGTCTATACCAATGCCGATCCTGTGGGCGTGGAGCTAGGCGGCACTCTCAAAAATGTAATTGCGATCGCCGTGGGAGCCTGTGATGGCTTGAACTTAGGTACAAATGCCAAGTCAGCACTTATTACCCGATCGCTGATTGAAATTATTCGAGTCGGTGTTTATTTTGGGGCGCAGCCTGAGACTTTTTGGGGACTCTCAGGATTGGGCGACCTACTCGCAACTTGCAGCAGCAATCTTAGTCGCAATTATCAAGTGGGCTTTGCGATCGCCCAAGGATTAAGCTTAGAGCAAGCCATTTCTCAAATAAGTGGAACTGCCGAAGGCGTGAATACAGCCAATGTGTTGATCGAAATTAGCGATCGTGAACAAATCTATGTCCCTGTATCGCGTTATGTCTACCGACTGCTCAAGGGTGAAATCACTTTACCGCAAGCGGTAGAAGGCTTAATGGAGAGGGATCTTAAACCCGAAAAGTAATGCCATTTCTTTACTTTGAATTACAAAGACTGTGCATCGCGGCTCCGCCGCGATGCACAGTCTTTGTAATGATCAAATCCATAACCACG